>NZ_JAEMVA010000036.1 GCF_029215955.1 Sulfurimonas sp. SAG-AH-194-I05 | reverse complement strand
CTTAATGGTTGTATAGGCCTTTAAAGTTTTATCCTTTAATAGGCTGTGTTTTACTTCATAAGCTTGCTTATGGAAGTTACATTTTTAACATTTTTTTAATTTGTAAGCTGGAAGATAGATTTACATTATTTACTTTGGCTAAGTTAAGTATTTCTTCATCGGAGTATTCTTCTTGTAGTAAATCAATATAGCGCTGTTTAGGGTTATGTAATACAACTTCTATAATAGGTAATGCATATTTTTTTCTATACTCTAGCGGGTTTAAAACATATTCTATCTGCTCATATGTTTCTTGGTAATCATTACTATTCATAAGGTCTTGTGTTTTATTAAGAACATTCTTCACTCGTTTTTCACCGAAGAGTTCTATAAGCTTACTTGTGTCCTCTTGGTTGGGTATATTTAGGTATATACTAATAAGTTCTTTAATGAAAATTTCTTCACCATCTTCTTTTAACCAAAGAAGGTCTTTAGAAAAAAGTTTTTTATTGAGTTTTATTTTTTGTGTCTTTTCGCTAAATTTTGGACGAGTACTTTTTTTATTTAAAAGAGTAACTACTTCTTCAGTATTTATAGCACGTAAAAGTTTTGCTAGTTTATTCCTTTTTGTACTTCTATCCCAGTCACTTAATGTACTGGTTGGTATGTTAAGAAGTGTGTGAATTTCTTGTGTTGTCATTATAATTATTCCTACTCTAAAATTAAAATATTATATCCGAATAACGTAATTAAATACACGTTTTTTTATTCTATAATAAATTTTGCACTTACTGCTAAATGATCTGAATAGCCTTTGCCTTTATGCTTTTTAACTCTTCCATAAGACATTTGCCATCTATAAATTTTTTTCTTTTTAAATAAATAGTTTTTATCAAAATTATGAATAGATTTTTTTACATAAGACACAGCATGTGGATGAAGTAAAGAGGGTGATACTATAATATTATCAAGTGCCTCTTTTTTCCCTCTAAATATATAAGAGTAGCGTTTCTCTTCATTTGCATCATACCAAAGGTTGTAAAAGCTTTTGTCATTTTTTTCTAAAGTTTTGAGAATATGGTTAATTCCAGTTTTTCCATGTGTATCGTTATGTTTTCTTTTTCTTTTGAATTTAATGTATTCTTCATAGTCTGAATTAAAATCTCCAAGTAGAATAATATTTTTATCTTCTCCAATGCTTTGTATACGTTTACGAAGTACTTTTGCTGAAATTATTCGCATACTCTCAGGTCCAGATTTTGCTTTCCAATGGTTTGTAAAAATGTAAAGCTCTTTTCCCTCAATTCTAAATTTTGTTTCAAGTATATTTCTATATTGAAAAGAAGAGGTAACACTTAAATCTTTGGAATAAACAAATGGAATTTTACTTAATATAGCGACTTTAATTGTAGTTGGCTTTTTGTTTGTTATGCTAAAGTACTTGTAGTACAAACCTTGTTTTTTTAGTTCTCGTCTTAGGTCTTTAAGTGCTTGAAGTGAGCCGATTTCTTGTAAGGCTATTACATCTGCATTTATCTCTTTTATTACTTTGGCAATGTTTTGGAGTTTGATTTTATAATGCTTTGTATTCCAAAGAGATTTTCCATTTGTTTTATATTCTTTATACCTATGACCTTTGCCTAAATCAAAAAGATTTTCTACATTATATGTTGTAATTTTCAAGTGTGTTTCTCCAAGTAAAAAGCTAAAGAGTAGGGTGATCGAGATGAAAAATTTCATCTCTTATACAGTTTTTATACCATTAAGTCTTAGGAGGTTCTCAGGCTTAGGCTCTCTACCCATAAGCTCTTTAAAAAGTACAGACATACTTTTTGCTCCACCACCATTTAAAACTATATTTCGGTATTCTTTTGCAGTTCTAGAATTGAATATACCTTCATCAACTACGCTAAAAAAAGCATCAGCACTTAAAACTTCTGCCCATTTATAGGAATAGTATCCAGCAGCATATCCACCTGCAAAAATATGTGCAAAGCCATTTTGAAACTTATTGTAACTTGGTGTTTGAATAAGAGAAGTATCTTTACGAATACTATCAAGTAAGTCTTGAACCTCTTTTTTAGCATGTGGTTTTGTGTGAAGTTTAAAGTCAAAGATTGAAAATTCTAACTGCCGTAACATCCCAGAAGCGGAAAGAAAGTTTTTACTTTTGACAAGTTTTTCTATCATACTATCTGGAATAACTGCACCTGTTTCGTAGTGCTTGGCAAATAGCTTTAATACTTTTGGCTCATAAGCAAAGTTTTCTAAAAATTGTGATGGAAACTCTACTGCATCCCATTGAACTCCATTAACACCACTCACTTCATTTTCATTCACAGAACTTAGCATGTGGTGAATTGCATGTCCCATTTCATGGAAGAGCGTTACTACATCATCATGGCGTAAAAGTGATTTAGTGCTTTTAGATGAGGGAGGAAAATTACACACTACAAACGCAGATGCAAGTTGTTCTTTCCCTTTTTCATTCGTACAGTGTGCTTGAAAATTATGCATCCAAGCACCACCACGTTTTCCTTTTCTTGCTTCAAGGTCAAAGTACAGGCGAGCTGTGAGTTTATTATCTACATAAAGATTATATGAAGTTGCTTTTTCATCCCAAAGATTTTCTTTGACATTTTCAAAACGTATTCCAAAAAGTTTATTTAAAAAAGTAAATGTTCCCTCTATTACACTTGTCTTTTCAAAGTAAGGTCTATACTCTTCTTCATCAATATCGTACTTTTCTTTTTTTAAAATTTCAGAATAAAATCCAGAATCAAAACTTTGAAGTTTTTGTGGGGCAATGGCTTGAAGTTCTTGGAGCTCAGTTCTCGCCTGTACTTTTGCATTGTGTACTAGATTATTTAAGAATCCTAAAACTTGTGTTTCATTTTCTGCCATTTTACCAGCAAGTGAGTACTCTGCATAATTACTAAAACCTAAAAGTTTACTCATTTCATCTTTGAGTGCTAAAAGTTCATCTATTATTTCCGCATTTTGAGGAGCTCTTGTTACATATGCTTTGTAGAGTGCTTCTCTAATACTTGCATTCTCACCATACGTCATATAAGCGATATAAGAAGGCATTTGAAGTGTAAACTTATATTTTGTTATGCCATTATCTTCAAACGCTGCATTTGCAATATCACTTTTTGGTAAGCCTCTGACATCTTCTTTATCTTCTATTATGTATTCATAGGCATTTGTAGCATCAAGTAGATTTTGAGAAAAATGATTTGAAAGTTCACTTTTTTTAATGTTAATCTCTTGGAGTCTTGCTTTAATGTCGTCATCTAAATGTGCACCACTATGTTCAAAATGTTCAATGTTAAGCTCTATAACACGATTTTGTTCATAATGTAGTGTTTCTTTTTCATTTGCATCTATCTCTTTATAGACTTTATATATTTCAATATTTTGAGAAAGTTTTGTAGAGTACTCGGTTAGTATAGGCAGCGAGTCACTATACACTTTTTGTGTTTCGTCTGTGTTATTTACAGAATTCACATGTGAGAGTGGTGTGAAAAAATGTTCAAGTTTTTCATCCATCATTTGGAGTGGTTTTACAAAGTTCTTGTATGTCTTTGAGTCCTGTGCAAGTAAGTCTTGTACTTTTTTTTCATTCGCTTTGAGTAGAGTGTTTAAATCTTCTATAAAAGTGTCTAGGTTTAATTTGAATTGTATAAATTGTGACATTATGTTTTCCTTATTCTTCTTCATCTTTTTTTTGTTTTATAGCATGGTATTGGTTAATGAGAATAGCATCGTATTTATCTGAGTATTCTAAGAGTCTTTTAAGTGCTGTTTTTCCCTCTTCTAAAGTGAGTGAAGAATCAACTATGAGATAGGAAAGATAAATACTATTTTCACTTATAGAAAACTGTAAGTATGAGAATTTTGCATTTTGGGTGAGTAAAAAATCATAGGCTTTTTCTATTTCTTTATTTGGAATACCACAAAGTTTTGTATCACCTATAATTATTCCATTTTCATAGTAGTTAATGTCGATTCTTGCAGTGCCTCTATCTATTCGCCAGGAGGACTGACTTCTTCGTGAGAGGTTTACGTTTATGTTTAAAGACAGAAGAATCTCTTCCATTAGTTTCGTCGCACCTGTTGGTTTATATCCTTTTCTTCTTAGTTTTGCAACTTCAATTTTAACTCCACATGCGGAGCAATAATCATTTTGAATTTTCTTTTCTTCTATAAGATTTTTACATGAACTGCATTTAATTATATTCGTTTTTCCACATGTTACGAATCCATCAAGTGCTTCTTGTATATAAAAAAATGGAAGTGAAAACCCGAGATTATTTGCATTTTGGATAATAAATGTATTTACACCGATAACATTACCTTTAGCATTTAAAAGCGGTCCACCACTATTTCCAGGGTTGATAGCAGCATCTATTTGGATGTATTCTAAGTCATCTTGAAGTCGTGAAGCACGGGAAACTATGCCCTCTGTTACAGAATAGTTAAGCCCATAAGGATGTCCTATCGCTATAGTTGTATCACCATCTGAAACTGTATCTGTAGAAAGCTTGAGTGTGTTTTTAGGGTTTTTTAAGGAATTGAGTCTTATAAAGGCTAGATCAAAATAGGGATCATCATAGATAACTTGAGCAAGTGTACGAGGGATTTTTTTTGCACTCACAACAACTTCGCGTAATCCACTCACTACATGTGAGTTTGTAACGATAAGGCCATCAATAATAAAACCAGTCCCAGTACCATAGGGTGTCATTATTTGAATAATGCTTTCTATATACGTATCGAGGATATTTTGAATATTCATTTATATCTCCTCAAAGTTTAAGTTTTGAATTTGTTGGTAAAAACTGTTACTAAACTCATTTAATGAACTATAGTTTAACTCTTCTCCAAAAGGTTCAAGAAGTTTAAAACGTTCAACATGTGGTTCGATAATATTTTCAATTTGAGAAATAATCATTTTCTTTGAAAAAATTTGTGTTTCATTGCAGTAAAGACTTTTATACTCAAGTGCTCCAAAGAAGTCCTCATTTTGAATTTGGACTAAGGTATGGAGTAGCTCTTTAATAGCAGGATGTAACCCATAGTTATAGAGTATATAAAAAGCAATATATTTATAAATAGTAGGTATAACTTGGTTGTAACGGTTGTTTTTATACCAACGAATTTTTACAAGTGATTCGCTAATGAAGTTGTCGATATCTTCTTTAGCAGTTTTCTCAGTTGGACTAAAAGTGTATGTAGCCGTATAGAAATTTTTTTCAAACTCCTCAAAATTCATACTCTGAAGTTTTATTATATAATTTTTAATGTCATCATTTTTAGTTTCTATTGATACCCCTTCCTCTGTAAAATATTCTTGAATTTTTTTACTAGATTTTTGGTAAATATTATACTTAGCGACTAAGAGGTAATCGAGCATATAAAGGGTGTTTAAAAGTAAAAAGGCTTGCATCCCAGCATTGTCATTTGAGGGGAGGCTTTTAATTTTTTCTAAAACATGTAAAGAACTTTTTTGCAAAAAATCATACTTTATTTTGAGTTCACCTTCAGGTAGTTTTTGAAGTTGCTGTATTTCTTGAAGCTCTATGTCTTTGAATTCACTTCGAATATATTCTTTATCAAAATCAGCATTTAAAGCAATCTCGCGTAAGGGAAAAAATATTTTTTGTGGAGTCATTGTTATGTTGTCATGGTAAAGTTTTAATTTAACTAGGTCACCATCCATAAAATAGTACGCATATGTGAGCAGGTAGTTTCTATCAAGAAGGTGTCTCTTGAGTGCGACATTAGGGGAAGTTATTTTGCACATTATAGCTTCAGCATAAAGACTTTCTTGTGTTATGTACCCTGTTATTTTTGCACTTCCTTGAAAAATAATGAAGTTGAGTTTCTCTGCATCTCTTGTGGTGAAAATATTTTGATTTGAAACACCATTTGTAAAGTTTTCTAGTGATTTAAAAAAATACTCATAAGCATTTAAAATATCTTTTTTTTCAAATGCCTCATCGGATTTGTTAAATAGTTCCTCTTCATGCGGAGATATATTTGCGTTTATACCTCTTCCAAAAGGATGTATTAGTGGTGTTGTTTTCTTATCGAAAAAATTTAGCCAGCTCATTGACTCTCTTCATGTGAAAATTTATGCATTCATCCATATAAGTAGGGCGAAGTTTATAAGTGTCATTATAATGAATCCTCCCTTATAAAAAGACAATGGCGAGCGTTCCATGAGTGTTGCATCTTTTCTAAAAAATGGTTTTACTTTTTGTGGGTACTTGATTTCATACTGCATCTCAGAGTAATGACTGTATCTTCGTACTTTTTCTATAGAAATAGAGCGCAAAATCACGCTATCTAACCAGTGGGGTATATTGTTGTTATAAAAGCTTGGTTTTTTTGCCTCTTTAAAACTTGGATTTTGGAATGGTTCTATTTCACCATAAGGATATTTACCAGTAAGAGAGAGGTACAGTGTCACACCAATAGAAAAAATTTCACTACTCTCGGAGATAGATTCTCCCTTAAAACGTTCAGGTGACAAAAAGCTAGGAGTTCCAGCTTTTGTAACGCTTGAGAAAATCTCAGTTATACTTCCAAAATCTATAATTTTAAACTCTAAGTTTTCATTATCGTCTTTTGCTATCATAATATTGTTGGGTTTTATATCTCCATGAACAAGGTCATTCTTTACCAAAAACTGTGTCATATTTAACAAGGTTTTTGCAAGTTCTACTGTGTCGTCAATGGTAATGTGCCTATGTTCAAGAAACTCGTTTAAGTCTTCCCCTTTAAAGAGTTGCATAACGTAATAACGCTGTGTTCGATTCTTTGGTATCACAGCCTTTGGAAAAAAGTTTGCTTTAAGACGTTTCGCATTCCATGCTTCTTTTACAAAAAGGTCAAGTTCTACTTCACTTTCTCTACATTCAAAAGGTGCAAATTTTATAACATACTGTTTTGTTTTTTTAGTGCAAAGCCAGGTTCGGTTATTTTGTATAAGTGATTTGTCAAGTACATATCCATCAATAATCTCTCCCGCATGTAAGCTCTCAGGTATAGGTAAGTTTTGTAGCATAAGCTCATCACGTTCATGTACTTTGAGTATTTCAACGATAACAGCGGTTGTGTCATCTGGAAGATTATCTTTTTGTGATTTACTCGCTTTTTTAATGAGAGAATGGGAACCAAGAATGAGGTTTTCAGCTATGCTTTTTTCATCCATAACAGTATATAAACCATCACTACAAAGAAGAATTTTGTCATCTTTTTGAACAATATTTTCAAAATAGTATGGCTCAGTTGTTTTTTCAATTCCAATGGCATGTGTCAGAACACCTTCAAACCCCTCTTCATCAAGCACATGGTCAGACGAGAGTTGGATTAAAGAATCTTCTCTATGTAAATAAACACGGGAATCACCAACATTTGCACCATATAATCGATTTCCTTGAATAATGACAATACTGAGTGTTGTAACAAGTTCACTTCGCTCGTAGTCAATCTGTGATTCTTCATAAAGTATTGAATTGATAGAACTAATAAAAGATTTTAGCGACTTTTCTATACTCCAAGTTTTTGGTTTTTGTTTAAGGTTATTGATGAGGTAATTTGTCGTTCTTTTAGCAGCTTGAGCACCCTCTAACGCTGAACCAACACCATCACAAACAATAGCAACTGTTAAATCACCAATACTTTTAATATCGTAATAATCATCACCCTTAAGTTCTTTTCCCTTAGCAAGTGAAAATCCTGATGTTTTAATGTTTTTTGATGGCATGTGGGAATCTCTTTTTTGACTCTATTATAGCAAATTTCGCCTAGCAATTTCACTTGATTTACAACTTCTAATTTAAATTTTGTTTGTTCTTTGATACTAAAGCTTAATTTAGCTAAAATAAATGTAAAACACTTAAAGGATAGAACATGCAAATTGAATCTTTATATTATGACAACAGTAAATGGAATTTTGAAAATGAAAATATAGACAATAAATCTGAGGTACATTTAGTCATGGCATTTGGAGATACAGACATATTTTCTAATAAAGAGCATTATGCATATTTGAAATCCTTATATCCACATGCGGAGATAGTTGGTTGTTCTTCTTCTGGAAATGTTTTAGGTGCACAAATAAGCAAGAAAAGTATTGTTGCAACAGCTATTTGTTTTAAAAATGCAACTGTTAAAGTAAATACTGTCGACTTTATAAATGAAGATGACTTAGAACATGTCTCTAAAAATTTAGTTGCAGGGTTTTCAAATGAAAATTTAAAATCTATATTTATCATTTCTGATGGATTACATATGAATGGTTCTATTTTAGCCAAAGGTGTAAATTTAGAAAAAGAAAATATTCTTATTACAGGTGGTTTAGCTGGTGATGACGCAAGGTTTGAGAAAACTTTTGTAATGGCAAACGATATACCAAAAGAAAAAAGAGTTGTTGCCATTGCTTTTTACGGAGATAACCTTAGTGTAAGTAGTGGTTGTTATGCTGGATGGGAAGAATTTGGAATTGAAAGAATTATTACGAAGTCTACAGCTAATGTAGTGTATGAGATTGACAATGAACCAGCACTTTCTCTTTATAAAAAATATTTGGGTGCTGAAGCTGAAAACTTACCAGCTACAGGATTACGTTTTCCTTTAAACATTAGAGAAAATGAAAGTGACAAAGGTGTAGCTCGAACACTTCTTGCTGTTGATGAAGAGATGCAGTCCTTAACATTTGCGGGGGATGTTCCTGAAGGTTCTCTTGCAAGGTTAATGAAAACTGATATTGATGGTTTAATTGATGGAAGTGGAAAAGCTGCTGAAAAAATAGAAAAAAGTAATGGAAATAGTGCTTTAGGACTTATTGTAAGTTGTGTAGGACGTAAGCTTGTTATGAATGATTTAGTTGATGAAGAGTTAGAAATTATTGAAGACGTAGTTGGTAGTAATGTGCATTTAACTGGGTTTTATTCTTATGGGGAATTAGCACCTTTTTCAGATGAAGTACTTAATTGTAAATTACATAACCAAACGATGACATTAACTGTAATTTACGAAAAATAGACGCAAATGAACCGCTTATTATCTCGTCAAATTAAACGCGCACTTGGTAAAGATTTTGATATAAATACGCTTGATGAAAATGTACAAATACTTTTAAACAATATTTCTACAAGCTATGAAAATGCAGATAGAGAAAAAAAACTTTTAGAAAATACTTTGGAAGTTAATTCAGATGAACTCTATAAGGCGAATAAACTTATAAAAAATCAAAATTTACAAAATATTCATTTTTTAGAACAATACAAGTATGCTATAGATAATTCACTTATTGTTTCAAGAACTGATAAGCAGGGGATAATTACCTATGCTAATGAAAATTTTTGTGTAATTAGTGGGTATCAAAAAGAAGAGCTATTAGGTCAACCACACAACATTATAAATAATCCTGATGTAGATAAAAATATATTTAAAGATATGTGGAATACTTTATTAGACAAGAAAGTGTGGAGTGGTAATTACTCTAATAAAAATAAAGATGGTTCACTCTACTATGTTGATGCAACTATATTTCCTATTTTAGATAGAGAAAAAAATATTGTAGAGCTTGTCGCATTACGTCAAAATATAACAGAGCGTAAAGAATTAGAACAAAAAAATATACTAGCTACGCAGCGATTAAAAAAGATTATGGATTCTCAAGATAGTATGATAATTATTTTAAGTAAAGAAGAAGGTATAGTTGAGGTAAATAGTAATTTTTATGCATTAACAGGTTATAAAAATCTTGAAACCTTTAAGAAAGATCATGCTTGTATTTGCGAGCTTTTTATAGAAAAAGAAGAATATTTAAAATTAAGTCATGATGCTATTCATTGGACAAATCCATTGTTTAGTAATGAAAATACTACACATAAAGCTTTAATAAAAAATTCTGAAAATGAAGAAGTAGTATTTAAAGTAAATGCAACGCATATAGATTTAGATACCGGCACTTATATCTTAGCAACATTTTCAGATATATCACAGATAGAAGCGATGAGAAATCAGGCTGAAAAAGCAGAAAAAATAAAAAGTCAATTTTTAGCGAATATGAGTCACGAATTACGAACACCTCTGAATGCTATTATTGGTTTTTCTCAAATTCTTAATAGAAACAAAGAACTTGCTCCAAAACCAAAATCGTATGTAAATAAAATAAATGATTCCGGAAATAAACTCTTACACCTTATTAATTTAATATTAGATTTTTCTAAAATTGAAGCAGGGGAAATAGAATTAGAGTATATTGATTTTAATTTATATGACTTAATCCAAAGTGCTATTACGCAGCTTGAGTTAAAAGCGAAAGAAAAAAATTTAAATATTTTTATAGATGAAAATAATGATATTGATTATATATTTAGAGGAGATAGTTTTAGGATTTCTCAAATTTTAATAAATCTTATTGGAAATGCTGTTAAATTTACAGAAGAAGGTTCTATAAGAATTATTGTACTTCAATTAGAAAATAAAAAGTATAGATTTGAAGTAAAAGACACAGGTATAGGATTATCGAAAAAGCAAAAAGATAAATTATTTAAACCATTTTCACAAGCTGATAGCTCTACTACAAGAAGCCATGGTGGAACAGGTTTAGGACTAAGTATATCAAAAGAACTTATTGAATTAATGAATGGAAAAATTTGGATAGAAAGTGAGATTGGAGTAGGAACAAGCTTTATATTTGAAATCGATTTACAAAAAGTGAAATAAAAAAGTAAAAATACCATGAAAAAAGAGATTAGCTTACAAATTAAGAAAGAATATATACGTAAATACAAAGAGGGCTATCCTCTTATTTCTAAAGAATCTATTAGAGATATATCTAAGCTTGAAGAAGGTTGTGTAGTGCAACTTAAAGATGATAAAAATAGATTTATTGCTTTAGGTTATCACGGTATTCAAAATAAGGGTTTTGGTTGGGTATTGTCTTTAGCGCAAAATGAAAAAGTAAATACTGCCTTTTTTAGTAAGAAAATTAAAGATGCACTCGAGTATAGAAACGATTTTTTTACAGATACTCGTACAACAGCCTTTCGTATTTTTAATGGAGAAGGTGATGGAGTTGGTGGTTTAACTATTGACTATTTTGATGGGTATTATCTGTTTACTTGGTATAGTCGTGGTATTTATGCTTTTAAAGATGTGATTATTGAAGCCTTAGCTTTGCATGTGGAATATAAAGGAATATACCAGAAAAAACGCTTTGACACTAAGGGAATGTACTTAGAAGATGCAAATGATTTTGTTTGTGGAGAAGAAGCCCCTCAACCACTCTTAGTGAAAGAAAATTATGCTACGTTTGCGATTTATCTCGATGATGGGGCTATGGTTGGCGTTTTTTTAGACCAAAAAGAAGTACGTAAGACTCTTCGAGATAAGTATGCAAGGGGAAAAACTTTTTTAAATACCTTTTCCTATACGGGTGCTTTTTCTATTTTTGCATCGCTTGGCGGTGCTACAAAAACTACAAGTGTAGACCTTGCTAAAAGAAGTTTTCCAAAAACTAAAGAGCATTTTGAAATAAATAACATTGATGTGAAGACACAAGATATAATAGTAGAAGATGTTTTTAATTACTTTAAATTCGCCATTCGTAAAAAACGTATGTTTGATATAGTTGTGTTAGATCCACCTAGTTTTGCACGAAGTAAAAAACATACATTTTCAGCTTCAAAAGATTATGTAAATCTTTTGAAAGAAACGATTCAAATTACAAGTAAAAATGGACTTATAGTCGCTTCAACAAATGCTTCAAATTTTTCTATGATGACTTTTCGTGATTTTATAAAAAAAGCATTTAAAGAATTGAATATAAAGTATAAGATAGAAGAAAGTTTTTCCCTACCAAAAGATTTTCGTGTGCATGAAAAGTTTAAAGAGGGCGACTACTTAAAAGTCGTTTTTATTAAAAAATTAAAATAAGAGAGAAGATAATGGAAGAAGAAAATAACACAGATGAAAATAATCAAGAAGAGCAAATAGTTATAATAGAAGAAAAAAAAGAAGAAGTGAAATCTGAAAAGAAATACTATGATTTTATAAGTGTTGGTAAAAGAACCGCACAAAAACTTTATTTTATAGCACAACATGACAAAAATATAGCAATAGAATTACTTCTTAAAAATGCAGATACAAAGCAAAGAATCGTAGTATGTAAGAGTAAAAAAAGTGCAGATGCGCTTCACTACTTTTTAAAAGACAAAGATATAAAGTCTCTTAGTATTCATGGGAATCATAAAACAGAACAAGTTGAAGATGCAAGACGTTCATTTTCAGTAAAAGAAACAACCCTCCTTATTACAACAGATATGATTTTAAAATCTTTAGAACTTAAAAATGTAGATGAAGTTATTAGCTACGATTTACCTATTGATCCACAAGATTATTTTTACAGACTGCGTTTAGTTGATGAGGTAGGGTATTCTATTATTTTTGTTTCTAGTGATGATGAGAAAAATCTTGAAGTTTTAGAACTTACTATGCGATGTGAAATTGAAGATAGAGAACTAGATGGGTTTGAACCAAGTCCCGCCCCAAGACAAGAGAAAAAAAGAAAGAAGCAAAGACATAGAAAAATAAAAGTTAAAACTAAACCTCTATAAACGTAATAGCATAGACTTTATTTGAGTAGTTATCATTCTTTTTATATTCACGGTAGCCTTGTGATAAGGCACTTCCTACGATATACTTTTTATGATTATACGTAATAAAGTCTGTATATTCTGTTTGCATGTTTTGAGAAAAGAAAGCATCATCTATTTCAATGGTATCAAACTCTTTGAGGCTTTCACATGTACTTGCAATAATTTCTTTTTTAGCATTACAAAAAAGTGAAAATCCTTGTCTTGCTTTTGGAAAACTATCTTGTAAAATTGCTTTAAATTCTGGATATGCATCAAAAACAACAGCAATACCAGCATTTTTAGTTTGAGATGCAACGGTTGCACTGTATATATACGTTGCTTTATTCTCATAAAGTGAAGTGTTTTTAAAATCACTTACAAAATAATTTTGCGTATTTTTATTTTTTAAAGTTTGCTCAATATATAATCCATCAATTGTGTTTGCAATGTTTTGTTGATTATTTGAAGAAGCTATTATCTTTTGATTTGCATCATAGAGAATTATATTAGTGTAGACAGTATAAAGATTATTAATATATTTGAGGGTATCTTCAAGAACTTTAGTATTTGGACTTTCTTGAGAAAGTTCATCTTTAAAAAGAGGTGTTAAAGCCCACCATCTACAATCATTAGCTCTTTCATATAAGTTTCTATCCATAATATCTATGCTTAGACGTGAAGCCATTTTTGCATCATGGACTAAACCATCTTTAACAACTTCTTCTAAGTTAAGAAGAGAGTTCTTAATAGTTTGTAGTAAAGAAACACTGATATTTCTTAAATTATCTAAAATAGGAGTGAGAACATAAACACGTTGTTTTGATGCGATAAGTTCACCATTTATAATTACATCTGCTATATCTTCAATTAAGTCATTTGCTTTGTCTATTATTTCTACTAAGGGAGCATCTAATAAACTGCTAGATTCTTTTTGCCTGTTTCTGTATCTATTGATTGTACTTTTTTCTTCTATTGTTGCATTTGTATTTTGTGTTACATGTGGTTTTATCTGTGCTGATTCTACAGTACTAAACCATGAGGTTATACCAGTGTACTCTTGGTATGGCTTTGCTTTATTCATTACAGAAATATATTTATGGTCAATGATTTTATAATCATCTTCTGAATAGTTTATTTTTTTTACGACTTTAAAGTTTGAAAAAAGAACACCATCATTATCAGATAAGCTTATTTTTTCACCATTATTTGCAAGTTTTGAAAAGAGATTATGGAGTTCATCTTCAAACTTAAAACATAAGACTAAGACACCGATAGCATTATTATTATACGTAATTTTTTGTGCATACATGAGTGTTTTATTTTGCTTTTTAAATATATTAGTATGTTTGTATACCTCTATATAGTCGTTTGTTTGAAGTGCTTGCGTTATGATGGAGTCATTAGAAGAAGACAATATATTTTCTTTATTTATATTTACCATTACTTTTCCATGTGCATCGAAAACAACTATTTCATTATATACAGAGTATTTTTGTATGTATTCGTTGAGGTGCTCTTTCATAGAATCTAGGCTAATGGTGTCAAAAAGTAAAAAGTCTTTTATGAGGGAGTCAGTTGCTAAAAAACCAACATCAGCGGTTCGCTCAAAAAGGTTTCTAATTAAAATATCTATGCACGTAGAAGACTTAAAGTTAAGCTCATTTTTAAATTTGTTTATATTTCTTAGGAGAAGGGCATCTATAAGTTCTATTTTAAGTTCATTGAAAATTCCGACAGTTTTATCTGTAAATTCAAAAAGGTTTTCAGCTTCTTTGAGTGCATTAATTTTACCTGTAAGTGTTACTTTATTTAAAAATTTATTTTGATTTTCTAGTTCGAGTTTTATTTGATTAATAAAGGGGAAAATTTCTAAGAGTTGATTCATTATAATGTCCTTTACAGAGAATTAAAGGACATTATAATAGAAATGATTAAAATAGTGTATATATTTATGATTAAAAATTAATCATAAATATATATTTTTCTTAAATCATCCCTCCTGATTGGACACCCCATGTAGTTCTCCATCTCTTTTTTACAAAACTTAGGCCTGCTATTGCTACAACTGTTACCCCTGCAAAAATCAAGAAACCAACTGTATAGCCATCAAAGGCATCTTTACTCCAACCAAGTGTTTTAATAAGTGCAGTACCACCAAGACCACCAGCAGCTCCAACGATTCCCACCATGATTCCAATGTCTCTTGCATAGCGTTGAGGAACGAGTTGAAACACCGCACCATTTGCCATTCCAAGGTTTGCCATTGTGATGAAAAATACAAATATAACAAGTAAAAAAGGTAGTGTAACAGTAGCATTTATAATAACCATTACTGTTACGATACTAAAGAAAATATATAAAGATTTGATACCGCCAATTTTATCTGCGATACTCCCACCAATAGGACGAAGCACAGTCCCCGCAAAGATACAAAGTGCGCCAAAGTATCCAGCCATTACATTAACGTTTGACTCTGCGAACCATGCAAGACCTAAGGCTTCCATCTCTTTTGGGTATGTGTCTGTAAGGTAGAGTTTTAAAAATACACCAAATCCTACAAAACCACCAAAGCTAATCGCATAAAAAAGGTTAAACCACCATGTGTCTTTATCTTTTAAAAGTTTCCAATAGTCTTTTAACTGCTTAGGATTCACTTTATAGACATTGGGTGGAGCATCTTTAGCGATAAGAGCATAGGTAATAAATAAAATACTTGCAAGGCCAGCCGCGATTAAAAAAACTGTTTGCCATCCGTAATGTTCAGCAATCTTAGGTGCGAAAATAAATCCCATAACAACACCAAAGTTTGCTGATCCTGCTATTCCAAGTACGAGACCTTGAAGTTTAGGTGGGTACCACTGACCAGCTTGTGGAAGTGCTACGGCAAATGAAGCCCCAGCAAATCCAAGAAGTAGACCAATGAAAAGAAGAAAAGTATAAGTAACCGAGTCACCTAAAAAGTATGTTGCAAGGAGTGCTATAATAACTATAAATTGCGAAGTAAGCGCTGTCTTTTTTGCGCCAAACTTATCTACCCCAAACCCAAGAACAATACGAAGAAGTGCTCCTGAGAGAATAGGAAGTGAAAGGAGTGTAGCTTTTTCACTTGTTGTCATTAGAAAGCCTGTCATTGCTAATGATTCAACTATTTCAGATGAGAGGGGACCGAGTAGTGTCCAAATCATAAAACTTAAATCAAAGTATATAAAAGATGCAAAAAGTGTGGGTGCATTTCCTTGACCTTTTAATTTTGTGAGTACTGACATGTATTATCCTAATAATTTAATTAACCGTATTATAATAGTAATTGTACTGTCTACTCTTGTAGAGTTGATTATAATTTGCGCACTACTTATGAGTTTAGTGATTAAAAATAGAACATATTAAAAGTGACGAGCTATTTATTATTAAAGATAGCATTAATTGTATTTATTATATAATGTCACATAAACGTGATGAGGTCTTAAATATATGGAACTAAACAATACTTCTCAATATGCAATTCGAATCTTGGGTTATATAGCGAGTAATGGTGAGGATGGCTTACTAAGTGCAAAAGAATTGTCTGAAGTACTGAACATACCCTATAAGTTCCTTACAAAAATTATGACAGATCTTACTAAGGCTGATTTTATTTTATCTATCCGAGGTCGAGAGGGTGGCTATAAGTTGGCTCGACCTTCAAATGAGATATCTATAATGGAAATTTTAAATCAATTTAATGAACTTACAAACTATGCCGAATGTATTTTAGGTATTGGAAAATGCGATAGCAAAAAGCGTTGTGCTTTACATGAACAATGGGTGAAACCAAAGACCATGATGCTAAAAATGTTTAAAGAAACAACACTAGATAAACTCAAAGGTCCTGATTACAAAATTTAGTTTTTTTGTATAAAGTGAAGTTGCACTAACCGCTCTAAAACTTCTAAAACTTCCCTTTCATCACTTAAGGATTCCACTATAGAATGCATACATGCATCATAAGGGTTAAATCCTTTAGAAATAAGCTTTCCTGCATATACTAAAAGTCGAGTAGATACTGCTTCTTGAATGTCATTGTCGTCAAGTTGGCGAATTTCATCTGCTATTGTAGTGAGTCTTTGAGCTATGTCTGCATTCACACCACTTTCTTTTATAATAATTTCTTTTTCAACCCCAGCATGTGGATAATCAAAACTAAGTGAGATAAATCTCTGTTTAGTACTCGGTTTCATTCCCTTAAGGAGATTTTGATACCCAGGGTTATACGAAACTACAAGCATGAAATCAGGGTGTGCCTGAATCATTTCACCTGTTCTATCTATGGGTAAAACACGTCGATAATCAGCAAGAGAGTGAAGAATAACTGTTGTATCTTTTCTCGCTTCTATAATTTCATCGAGATAACAAATACCACCATTTCTTACAGCTTTTGTAAGGGGTCCATCTTGCCAGTATGTTCCATTTTCATCTATAAGATGGCGTCCTATAAGGTCAGCGGCACTTAAATCATCGTGACAAACTACTGTATAAACATCACGTTTGAGTTTGTCTCCCATATACTCGACAAACCTTGTTTTTCCACACCCAGTAGGTCCTTTAATGAGAAGAGGTAAGTTCATAGAGGCTGCAACTTCAAAAAGTTCAACTTCGTTTGCTTGGGGTAAGTAGTATGTGTTTGACATGTGGCTTTTCCTTTATTTTGTTAAATTCATATATATTTCTGGTAAAACGGATGGAAGTTTTTTTGAGTTTCTAACAAGTGCATAACCATTTTTACCAAAAAGATAGGGCATATACTCTTTTGATTCTACATCTATAGTGATGCAAAAGGGGGTGATTCCTAACTTTTTACATTCTGTAATTGCTTTTTTAGTGTCTTCTATGCCATAACGTCCATCGTATCTATCAACATCATTAGGTTTTCCATCACTTATAATGAGAAGGAGTTTATTCTGTGTTTGTTGCATTGTAAGAATTTTACTCGACTCTCGAATAGCAGCTCCCATACGTGTATAGTATCCTGGCTTCATTGCGTCTATTCTACCTCTTGTATACGCAGAGTACTTTTCTTTAAAGTTTTTTATGATTTCAAAACGTACATTTGTATTTTTTAAAGAGGAAAAAGAATAAATAGCAAACCTGTCTTCTAAGCGTTCAAGTGCCTCTGAAAATACAATAAGCCCATCTTTTATAAGGTCAATAACACGCACTTCTTGGGTTATTCCAGCTTCAGTTGAGAGTGATACATCGGCTAAAATAAGTGTTGACATATCACGTGTTTTTTTGACAAAACTCTCATAAAACTTTTGATGATGCGCTGCTTTGTTCTTATTGCTTTTGTAATCAATCCAAGTATCAAGATTTATTTCATCTCCATAAGGGAGACGATTATTTTTTATACGATCAAGTTCCATTAAGTCAAGTTCATTTTGGATTTTCTTCAGCATTTTTTTTAGATGAGCAGAAAGTTGCATCGGTTCTACATTTGTAATAAGGTGAGGGCGAATGCAAACATAGTTTTTTAAATAACTTTCCTTTTTATAGTCCCACTCATCAAGGTACTTTCCTTTACCTATGGGGTACTCTTCATGTGCGTTCACTGTTAAATCTAAGTCCATTTTTAGTCGGGAAGAAAGGTTTGCTTTTTTTTGTCCTAGTGTAATTTCATCTAAATCTTGGGCGTTGTACAGTGCATCTTCATCGAAACTATCATCTTCACTTCGGTCTACATTTACTTGTTCAAGTATACTCATCATAGCTTCTGGTAAAAATGCTAAAAGTCCATCTGTCTCTTTTGAGTCATCTATTTGATTCGCTTGTTTTTTCATTTGTAAAGTTTGCGTTTCTTTCTCATCGCCATTTCGTAAGGGTTCTTCTTCATCATTAAACTCACTATATCTTCCATGTGAACTAAGAGGTGGGTATACCCACATGATAAACGGATAGTTGTCTATGTTGCTAAGAGTAGAAGTATCATTTAGTAAATTCTCTGTATTTAAGTTTTTAATAAAGGATAGTTTTTCATTTACTTCTATAAGGTTTTTTAGAGCATGTGTATAAAAATGTTTAAACCCTGGGTATGTTTGTATAAGCTCTTGGCTTGCATGAAAGTTTTTAGAGAGTATATTTCCTTGAAAATTATTTATGCGTGTACACATGGCAATAAGCCAAAAGTAAAGCATTTCATTTTCTTCTTTTGTAGTAAAAATAGCGAGAGAAGAGGGGAGATAAACTCCTTTTTCATCTTGCCATGTGAGGTAAAAGTGATTTCCTTTACCTGATATTTTTTCTATCATTGAGCGAGAAGTATCGATAAAGCGTTTGTCTGTGACTTGTAACTCTTTCGCTTTTTCACCACCGAGGAGGTGGTAAAACACTTTTAAAGATTTCTCTTTATCAGTAAAGTAGACACGAGCATCTTCATACGAAGTGTTTACTTTATTATTTAGGAATCTATCCCAAACTTTACCGATACTTTCTTCAAACTCAAGATACTGAAGCATTACTTATTGTGACTCTTCTTTTACAAAAAAGCTGTAAAAGTATGTTAGTAAACCAAGTAAAGTAAGAACTCCAAAACCTAAACGAACGGTATAAACAGGAATGATTTCAGCCTGTGTAGCCATAAAGCTAAGTGCATCTGTACCACCCATACGTTGTAAAAATACCTGCATAGTTCCAGCCACTACAAGAGCAGAAGTTACACCTAGCATTCCTATAACCATCATCCAAAAAGAGGCACGTTCAACACTTTGTGCTTTTACACCATTTCCATGTGGACGACCACGAAGAATTGGCATTGCATAAGAGATGATTGTAAACAAAATCATAATATATGCACCGAAAAATGACAAGTGACCATGTGCCGCTGTGAGCTGTGTACCATGTGTAAAGTAGTTTATAGGAGCTAAGGTATGTAAAAATCCTAAAACACCAGCACCTAAGAATGCCATTACTGCAGTACCTTTTGCCCAAGTGAGAGCGATTTTATTGTCATGGTCGATTCTTCTTTGCTTTGCCATTGCAAATGCGTAAAGAATCATTAAAAAGAACGGTAGTGGTTCAACTGCTGATGCGATAGATCCTATCCATAACCAATAATCAGGCGTACCGATATAGAAGAAATGATGACCAGTTCCTACGATTCCAGACACTAAAGTCATAGCGATGATGAGGTATAACCACTTGTCAATATGTTCACGGTCAACACCTGTAACTTTAATAAGTACAAAAGAAAGTATGGCACCCATAATAAGCTCCCAAACACCCTCAACCCATAAATGAACTACATACCACCAAAAGAACTTGTCTAGTACAAGATTATCAGGAAGATAAAATGCAAACAAGAAAAACACTGCTAATCCAACTAAACCAGTAATTAAAACGAGAGTAATTACAGTTCTTCTACCTTTTAGTACAGTCATTCCTATGTTTAAAACAAATGAAAGTGCAACTATAACTATACCTATTTTTATAATAGTAGGCTGTTCTAAAAACTCTCTTCCCATGGTTGGAAATAAGTTGTTATAGGTAAGTTCTGCAAGTGTTGCATACGGAACAAATAAATATCCCAAAATTGTAACAACACCAGCTGCTGCAAAAATCCAAAAAGTAACATTTGCAAGCCAAGGACTCCAAAGTTCTCTTTCACTTTCTTCAGGAACAAGGTAATACGAAGCACCCATAAAACCAAAAAGAATTAAAACAATAAGAAGATTCGTATGAACCATTCTTGCAACATTAAAAGGAATTTCTGGAAAAAGAAAATCACCAGCGATGTATTGCATACCGAGGATTAAACCAAAAAGAATTTCTCCTGCAAGAAGAATAAGTGCAAAAATAAAATAATTTTTTGCAACCATTTGTGAGCTGTATTTCATATATTATCCTTCAATGTTTGGTGGCCATTCGTTATCGTCGATACGAGATGTCCAGATTAAAAAGTCAGCAAGGTTATTGATTTGCTCTTCACTTAGGTTGAATTGTGGCATTTTTCTTCTGTCTGGCTCACTGAGAGGTTGTGCTGCCATCCAGCCACTAAGATATGCTTTAAATGCAGCCTCATCTTTCATGCCTCGGCGGTCAAATACATTTCCAAGTTCTGGAGCATAGTACGCACCTTCACCCATAATAGTATGACAACCTATACAATTGTTTATTTCCCATAAATGTTTTCCGTTTGCTACGGACTTTGTAATTTTGTCAGCATTTGAGAGTTCAGGTACTCTTTGTACTGTGTCTAAGGATAAACCAGCAAATATTAAAATGGCAAATATACTTCCACCAAAATAAATATTTCTGGCCATATTTTTTGTAATACGTTCAGTCATTATTTCTTCTCCTTTTAAAGTCTACATTTAAGTAGTAAATGAAAGTATAACTTATTTTATTTATAATACTACTTAAGAAT
>NZ_JAEMVA010000035.1 GCF_029215955.1 Sulfurimonas sp. SAG-AH-194-I05 | reverse complement strand
TCATTTTACGCATAACAGCAATTTGAGCAACAGTTGAATGTTTGCCATTATCTTTTAACCTATCGTAAAATAATTTCATATATGGATTGTGTTGAATAGCTGATAGAACAGGCATAAAAAGAATGCTTCGGTATAGAGAACTTCCCTTTTTAGAAATCCGTGTTTTTCTATGAACGGAAGTACCCGAACTATTTTCAATTGCATCAAGACCACACAGTGCAACTATTTCTTGTCTATTCGCTTCTGGGTAACTAATAAAAAGATGTATTAATGCAATGGCAGCACGATCTCCAACCCCTACAATTGACGTTATATTCTCAAAGTTTTGTTTCATTTTTGAATCAGAAAGTAGTAGCTTTTTCATTGAAATAATCATATTTTCTTCTTCAACTTTTAGATGCTTTATCTCTTGTTTGAGCTTTTTAATAATCATTATACTACCATTTTTTGAGTCCAATGCTTCTAGATGATTTGAGAACGAAACTCTCTCTTTTTGTATAAATTTGAAATAGGTCAACATCTCTGAAAGCTCTTCTTGTACAGCATTAATGACAGGTACATTGATTTCACTTGTACTTATCATTACATGAAATTTATAGAGCATCTTTGCATCTATAATATCACTTTTACTTCTATTATCAAGAGCCTTAGCAAAGTTAGCACTTTGTCTTGGGTTGATGATAAAAGCATAGATGTGTTTTTCAGCACAAAATCGTTTTAATAATGCTGAATATGAACCAGTAGGTTCAAATATAATGACTAAATTTTTAAGCTCTTTTTTATAGTATTTCTTCAATTTTGAGTATAAAGAAATAAGTGATTTTTTACTATTTTCAATACTAATATTCTCATCTGTGATGGGGATACGAGGTGCCCCCTGAGGGTATAAACTTGTAATGTTGCTTTTGAAACATCAATTCCGATATAATTAAACATAAGAACCTCCTAGTTTTAGAAGAGTTCGTTAGGGTGAAGTTTTACTTCACCTGATTCGTCACTAAACGTAATTTCACCTCATAAAATTCAGTCTGGAAATATCCGACTCAGTTACCACTCAAATTTGTAGTTTAGCTATCTGACTTGGGGACAGACTCAAGTAAATTGGTCTCAGGGCAGATTCGATATGCTAAAACTCTTCTTATTTTAATTATAGCCTTTTTAGGCATTTGGTATTATATGAGGGCAGGCTACGCGCTTTTTAGCATAGATTCAATGGAGCCTATTTTATACATCTTAAACTCATAAGCAACGCTGCTCATCTTTTCAAACTCCTCTTTGTCATAACGCTTTGTAAAACTGAGTATTGCGATACAATCACGATACGCTCGAACCTGATGTGATTTACTCTGTATAATTGCTTCTATGAGTGCTGTAGTATAGATACCGATACTACTTGCCCAATTAAGTATTCGTCGTGAATTCCATTTTTCATGCTGGTACTCATGCTCACTTGGCATATGTTCTCTGAGGGTTGAATCTTCATATGCTTGGTGCAGTCGTGGATGTGAAGCAATAATATTCCCCTCAAAGTTTATGCTTACTGAAGTTGATGTATACATAAGTTCTACTTTTTTTCCCATATATTTAAATGGTACAGAATAACCACTTCCAGTAAGCTCTACATGGTAATCTACACCGACTGTAGCTGTTCTAAACTCCTTATAAACATAGTTATTAGCACGTAATGGATGTAGCATCGGCTTATCAAGTTCTTCAAACAATTCACTTCTACTTTTTCCTAAACGACGAATGATTTTATTGTTATAGCCATCAAGAAGTTCATTTATTTTTTCGTTAAGTTCGTCTACACTAAAAAAGGTATGATGACGTAGCTTCATTAGTATCCAGCGTTGTATTGCTTTTACACCTAATTCTGCTTTAGACTTATCTTGTGGCTTGTAAGGTCTTGCTGGTTCGATTACAACGCCATAATGATTTCCCATATCTGCATAACTTTCGTTAAGTTTTACTACACCGCGCTTATGTGATATTACAGCTGCTTTTAAATTGTCAGGTACTAAAATATTTGGTACACCTCCATAGAAGGTAAACGCTAAGGTATGCGAGAGAATAAAATCTTTCGTTGATTGTGAATCTGTAGCGTGAACAAAGGTGTACCCACTCATTCCAAGGACACTTACAAAGATTTGTGCCTTAGATATTTCTCCTGTATTTTTATTTACAATAGGCATTGTGAGACCACTATAGTCGATAAATAATTTATCTCCTGCGAAATGTACTTGTCTCATGGATGGGTTGAGTGTATTGATAAATTGTTTGTAGTATCTGTTGAACTGAGAATAGCTGTAGAGATTAGGATTCTTTTCTTTATGTTCTTCCCATAGTAAGTGTCTTGTCATCCCTTTTTTGGAAAGTTCTGTACGAATTTCCTTCCAATCTGGATGTTGGAGGTATTTTGTGATTATAGAGCTAGCAGTTGTTCTGTTTTTTACAAAGAATAATGATTCTAAGTTTTTATCATCAAGTGCTAAAACTTCATCTAAGTTGGCCTCTAATTTTGTATATATTTTTAGATAGTTCGCAACACTACTTTTAGAAACTTTAGTAATGGTTTGGATTTGTCGTGTTGTTAGTCCATTAGTGTATTTTAGTCGTAACACCTCTCGAATGGTTTGCATAGTAATAATCCTCATTTTTTAACGCCCTTATATTTTTAGGCGTATTATATTAAAGAATACTTTCTACCTTAACCCAAGCTTATACACGCGTTCAAACAGAATCTTGTCCAAATAGGTAGTGCGTGCTCTGTCCAAGTAGTCATGCGTGGCTTGTCCAAGTCATGATGCGCGGGCTGTCCAAATGGGGTGCGTGTCTACAACTCCAGCATATATGAACTTACTGATGAGTTCTACTCACTTGGTGGTAGAGTCATAGTTATAGATGAAGTGCATAAGTATAGAAACTGGGCTCAGGAGATTAAAAATATTTACGATAGTTTTCCCGATCTAACAATTAGAATCAGTGGTTCATCAATGATTAATATCCTCTATGAAAAGTACGATTTAAGCAGAAGACTTGTAATACATAATGTACCTGTATTGAGTTTCAAAGAGTACTTTGAAATTCAGAAGGGAATAGAACTCGATTCATACACATTGGAGGAGATACTCACAAACTCTAGTGAGATCTCTAAAAAACTTGTATTTAAATATCAAGATCTTTATGGAGAGTTTAAAAATTATCTGCAATATGGAGCATACCCTTTTTACCTAGAAGGACAAGAGAGTTTTAATAGTAAGCTCTACAATGCACTTGAAAAAATCATTCATGAAGATATTCCATCACTCAATAAAATTGACTACACACACATCTCTGTGTTTGAGAAGCTTATATTCTTTGTAGTATCTGCCAATAATCCTTTTGATGTAAATGTTGCAGCACTCTCAAGAGAATTTGGAATAAGCGAACCTACACTCAATACCTATTTGAGTATATTGGATAAAACTGCTATTTTTAAATCTATGCGTAAATTTTCAAAGAAGATATCTAAAAAGCCACAAAAAATCCTTTTTGCAAATACAAATATTTTATATGCCTATGCTGATAAAATCAACCTTGACCTTGACCTAGGGGCTATTAGAGAGACTTTTTTTGTAAACTGCTTTGAAAATATATATTATAGTGATATTGGAGATTTTAAAGTGGGCGAATATATATTTGAGATTGGTGGAAGAAATAAATCATTCTCTAAAATTAAAGATGTACAGGAAAGTTATTTAGCAATAGATATTGATTTTACATCAAATAATCATAAAATACCGCTTTGGTTATTTTCTTTTATAAAGTAACAAGCAATCTAATATCAATAGCTATACCTTTGGGGGAATTAGTGGTTCACTAAACATCCTCTTCAATCCCCTCTACCAAAGCATTAATCCGCTCTATCTTCTCGAGCAAGGCTTCCATAGCTAATATCTCTTCTTTATGGGAACTTGAGTCGGAACTAGCTAAGAAATTAACCTTAAGTACTTCTAGCTTATCTTTTTCATATTTCTTAATAAGTGTAGCTGCGAGTTCTTCTAAAATCTTTGCTTGCTTAATAAGTTCCATTTTTGGGTAGAGGAGTGTAGATAAAGAGATTGATTGTATATGTTCATTATACTCTGGAATAGGAAGTAAGCTTAGTTGTAGCGCACTTATAATCTTTCTATCTCCACTTGAAGTATTGGGTAATGCTCTTAAATACTCTAATACATAAGGAAGCTGTAAATAAAGCTGTACAAACCTTGAGGTATCTATATTTCTATGTATCTCTAAACAGTCTTTATCATTAAACTCTATACGTATCATAGAGTTATTAGCAACTATCCTTTGAGTATACTCTTCTTCTTTACCTATAAAGCCTACACGCATCTTTAAAGTTCTTTGATTTAAGACTAAATCACCGTAGTTAAGTGTTTGTGATCTAAGTGATGTTGGATTTGCATTTTCTTGAATCTTTGCATTCTTTGGTATAAATATCACTCCATAGGAATCTATGTTGTATAAAGATATTTCATCATAAGCATTATCAGTTCTATCATCAATGTTACCAGTGCGTACCTTTGAAGCAATTGCTATCTTTGTAGTAAGTTCATTAAGTGTAACAATATTTACATCATAAAACTCTAGTGATAGTCTTTTACATAATTCTTTTTCAGTCATTTTTAGCCATATAGTACATAATTTTGTAATTTGTAAAGAAATTATAGCGTTTATTGTTATATTTTTAAGGGTAGTGCAAAAAACTTGCTATACTTTTACTTAGATTGACTACCATATTTAGTTATTTTAGTTAGTCGACTAAATACCACAAGGACATACTATGAAAATAATACATTCACTCACACCACTCGTGATAGTTTTAGCAGGACTTGTTGATGCTACAAGTAATTTTCTTAATATTTATACATCCCTACCAGCGTTAGGGTAGAAATGGTATAGCTAATAAGAAAGTATGAACATTGTCGATAAACGAAATAAGGTTTTCGTTTGTGAGGAGTATTCTAATACAAAGGAGAAAGGGAATATGATACAAAAAACGAAGTCATTTAATACATATAGAAAAAAGATAGGAGTAACATATGATAGACACACTTGTACTGTATCTTAATGAAAGTTACCACTATATAGGAATAACACAAGAAGGTTTCTACTTATCATTAGGGGAACTGCTGTTTATGAATATATTCACTCTCGTGGTAATTATAGGATTCTTCTATTATGACCCAATAGGAAAGATTACATTTTCACAATCTTTTAAAGATAGGTATTTAAATATATTTGTAGCTGCACTAGCTGCTGTGTATGTATCTTCAATGTATCTAAGTGGACATATAATATTCTTAGGTGTTATGATGCTTATGGCAATTGGGATATATATCATCGAAACAAACGATAAATATATTTGGCTTAGAGAGAAGTTAGATGATTACTTTTAAAAAGAACAATATGAGTGAGCTAAAAAATAGTATGACAAAGGCTATTATCCTCCAAAGGGAGGTTAATAAGCGTATGCGTTATTATAAGCTCTCTGTAATGCGCAATCTGTTTGGGGAATATATATTCATATGTGAATACGGGAGTATGTGTGCAAAGAAACCAACACAAAGACTAGAGTTTTACTTTAGTAGTTATACAGATGCATATAAAAGTTTAGAAAAAAAGTATATGCAGAAGTACAAGCGTGGATACAGGCTTTTACTAGGGGTATAAAAATGTCATGGTATGGAATAATGAGCAATATAATAGCTCTTTTAAATGAAATAAGGCAATTTGCAAAGTGATTGTATATTTTTTATCTTTTTTGCTAGTATCAATGAGCTAAAGCGTAAAACACAGAGCAAAGAAAAAATATAAGATATAAATACTCAAGAGAGCAGGGTGTTATAATACTTCGTTAAGGGTATTAAATCACTTCGTTTTTATACTAGGAGAAAGGTACTATGAAACAAGAAATAACAATAGAATGTCCCAAGTGTAGCGCAAAGATAGATATTAATGAAGCACTTTATGGACAATTAGAAAATCAGTTTAGTCAAGATACCCAAAAGAAGCGAGAAGAGTATAAGCTTGCTATGCAAATACTTCAGGCTAAAGAGCAAAATATTAAGACCAAAGAAGCCTCCTTTGAGCAAAAATTACAAGAACAACTCCATCTGCAACTTCAATCGCAAAAAGCTATACTCCATCAAGAGATGCAAAAAGAACTAGATAAACAACAAGCAACACTCAAGATCCAATACAAGCAGATGCAAGAGCATGCTATGAAAAAAGCAAACCAAGCAACAGCAGAGCAAGTAGCCTCTCTTGAGAGCGAACTAAGCGTAAAGTCTAAACAGGTTCAAGAACTTAATGCTTCTAAAGCAACTATAGCAAAACTCCAAAGAGAAAATGAGGAGATAGAATCTAAGATACAAGCACAATCAGAGATAGCACTTACAGAGCAATTAATACAAGAACGGGCTAAACTCCAAAAAACCATTGAAGAATCACACCAACTGAAGTTTAAACAAAAAGAAGAACAACTTAGACAACTCACCGAGCAACTCCAAATTGCCCAAAGAAAAGCAGAACAAGGAAGTATGCAACTCCAAGGAGAAGTACAAGAGTTAGCGATAGAAGAATACCTCAGACTCAAGTTTCCACTCGATACCATAGAAGAGATAAAAAAAGGTGAAAATGGAGCAGATTGTTTACAAACAATTAATACACCTGAACTTGCCAACTGTGCAACAATCTATTATGAATCTAAGCGAGCGAAAAACTTCTCAAATATATGGATAGAAAAGTTTAAAGCAGATATGCGCGAAAAAGGTGTTGACCTTGGTGTATTAGTGAGTACTGTACTCCCCAAAGAATTAGAATCCATGGGTTTATACCAAGGTATATGGATATGTACATTTGAAGAGTTTAAACTTACTGCTAGTATTATGAGAGATTCTATGATAAAAATATCCTATGCAAAAAGGGCAGGGGAGAACAAAGAAGACAAGATGGCACGCTTGTATACATATCTTACATCTACAGAGTTTGGTATGCAAATAGAAGCAATAGTAGAAGGCTTTGAGAGTATGCATAATGATTTACAAAAGGAAAAACGAGCCATGGCAAAGATTTGGAAACAAAGAGAAAAGCAACTCGATAAGGTACTTGATAATACCATAGCCATGTATGGCTCCATAAAGGGAATAGCTGGGAATGCTATTGCAAGTATTGATATACTAGAGTTAGAACATATTACAGATAATGAAAGTAAGGAGGAAGAGGAATGTTTGAACATATAAATACAGGTGTACTTATTATGGGAATAGTTTCTTCTGTGATGATCGTGTTTGCAATGATACTTCGATCAGGAAAAGCAGCACATGAGAATAAAGAGATAGGACCACCTTATATTTTAATGCTAATGCTAGCCATATCTATGGGAATGATAGTTTATGATGGCCTGAGTAGTCAAGAAAAGTTTCTTAGTACTGTTAAAGGTTTTAAGGAGAATAAAACATTACGATGCTCTACTTTAGGAAATACATACCTTGTATCAAAGAGTAAGGGATGGAGTGAACATAAAGATGGATATAGTAAGGGTGACCTCTTTTTTAGGGTGAAGTATTGTGGGGTGGAAGCAGAGTAGGGAATTGTGATTGCAATTATATTGCTATCTCCCGATAATGATTTGTTGGTAGAAGAATAAATTTTGTAATTTCTCTAATATTGACTAAAAGTATCTTTATTGATACTTATAGGAGATGTTATGCTAAGAGAAAGAATCATACAAGACTTAATCACAAGAAAAAAATCAATGGAAATATCCACAGATAATATTTCAAAAATATCTGGTGTTAGTATTGCAACAGTAAAGAGAACTTTTTCTGGTAAAAAAACATCATTAGAAAGTATTGAAAAGATAGCCACCTCACTTGGTTACTCATTTGAAGTAGCAATTAAACCAAGTCTAACCCCAAAAATGATGTATGAACAACAGCTTCAAAAGAAAGCTGATAACATAGTGAAAAAGATACTGAAAACATCTGCTCTTGAAGACCAGTCTCCGAATAATGAGACAGTTCAAATAATCATGGCTAATGCACTTCAAGCTATCAAACAAATACCAAAATCAGAGATATGGGCATGATAAAATTTGATAAAGAGGGAGAAACTCCACTTGATGATATTTCAGGTCTTATCCCAAAGATAACTACTAGAACTGAACTAGATTCTGAAGAAGCAAAAAGTATATCAAATGCTTTTTTAAAATATTTACTACTCCCTAGTGTTGCTTAAAATATTCAATTTGATGAAGTATTTTTAAGACAAGTTCATATTGATATGTTAGGTAATGTTTGGATATGGGATGGTAGCTATAGAACTACTCAAACTTCCATAGGTGTTGAAGCTGCAAAAAAACGGAGCAAACCGGCCACCAATCGCGAAATCATCCGGCCACTAAAAACGGTTAGTATCCGGCCACTTTCTATAAAGTCCGCGATTTTATAAAAAGTTAAGAATTAGCTTCGTTCACTAAGAGGTATTTTCTAAATTTCAATACACTCTTTGTATTCTATACAAAGGTGTTACAGATGAGGAAAATAACCATGCAACAAACACGAGAAGTATTACGACTTTACCTCTTAGCAAATCTCTCTTCACGAAAGATTCAAGGTGCTACTGGAGTAGCAAGAACAACAGTCCAAGATTATATCAAACGATGTAATGCAAGTGATATATCTTCAGTTGAGATACTTGATAGTCTTAATGATGATGCTTTGAATGAAAAGCTCTTTGGAATACCTCTGACACAAACAAGCAAACCCTCTAAAATACTGCCTGATTATAACAAGGTTCATCAAGAGATGAAACGAAAGAAGAAGACCAAAGTAACTTTAATGCTCCTATGGGAAGAATATAAACGAACCTATAAAGATGAGGCTTATGAGTACACACAGTTTAGGGTCTATTACAAACGCTATAGACAAAAGCTCAATCCCTCTATGCGGCAAGTCCACCTTGCAGGAGAGAAGGTGTTTGTAGACTATAGTGGAATCACTATCCCCATCTATAACCAAAAGACAGGAGAAGTGGACACTGCTCAGATATTCGTAGCAGTTCTAGGAGCGAGTGGTTACACATATGTTCATGCCACTCACTCCCAAAAACAAGAGGACTTCATACTCTCTCATGTTGAAGCATATCAATTCTTTGGTGGTGTCCCTGAAGTAGTGGTCCCTGACAATCTAAAGAGTGCGATTATCTCCAATAATAAAAACGGTATCATTATCAACGACTTCTATGCTGCCCTTGCTAGGTTTTACTCCATGAGAATAGAACCGGCAAGACCAAGAAAGCCTAAAGATAAACCAAAGGCTGAACAGGGTGTACAAGGGATACAGAGATATATTTTAGCTTGCTTTCGCCACACTAAGTTTTTTAGTGTGGATGATCTTAATGATGCAATCTCAGATTTACTTGATAGATATAACAATAAGGTTATGAAGCATATAGAAAAAAGCAGATATGAGCTCTTTATTGAAATTGAAAAAGATGAGCTACAAGCATTTCCTGCAAACAGATGATGCGGCTACACTTATTCATACTCAGAACATTTAGTAATTCTGAGATAAAATATCAGTATGAGTAAGGATAAAAAGAAGATGAAAATTTTTTATAGTATTTTTCCTCTTTTAATAGAAATTTTGTAATTTACGTGATTTTGAGGGTATTTTTTGTAATGTTTTTTAGGGTAAGTTGAAATAATTGTTATACTACTTTTACAATACAATCACTATTAATTGTATTAAAAACTATGAGGAGTACATCATGAAATATATAAATTTCATCACACCATTATTAATGCTTATGTCAGGAACAATTGACCTAACAAGTAACCTTTTGAATATTTATACTTCTTTACCTAGTATTATCTAGATAAAGAGATAAATACATTTTGAAAGTAGGACTAAAAGGATAAACAATGGCAAGCAAAAAAACATACGACCTAGCACTCTATAGGCTATCTAAAATACTTACAATGCTCTCTAACAATGAACGTGTTACCCTAAAAGAGCTTCAAGCTGAGTTTGGAGTAAGTCTAAGAACTATTCAAACAGATATTTATAAAAGATTGAATGCCTTTCCTATAGATAAAGATACACAGGGTAGGTTAAAGTTTAGTGATGGATTTTCATTAAACAAGTCTATGCTTGATCATCATGAGATGGTACTCTTATCTTTAGTACTTACTAGCTTTAAAGACAACCAACAGTTTGATAAGACCAGTGAGTCAATCCTGCAAAAGCTCATCTATCCAAACTTTTTTAATCCTTACTATATAAAACACACTTCGTTTGAAGAGCTAGAAGAAACAAGTAGTGTAGTATGTGGCATTAAAGAAGCTATAGAGAATAAAAACATCATCACCATTACCTTATGCAATACTTCAGTAGATGTAGAAGCCTATAAGATAGCTTCTTATGATGGATTTTGGTATTTATTTGCAAAAGATATACGTGACGCAAAAATAAAAACTTTTATGATTTCAAATATTAAAGAGGTATCACTTACACAAGAAAAGCATACTACCAATCTAATAAACATCCAACAGGTATTAGAATCGACACACTCAGCCTGGTTTGATGATGGTGAAGTGTTTGAGGTAGTCATTGAAGTGTTCCCAGAGATAGCAGAGTACTTTTTAAAAAGAAGTTTTTTACAATCTCAAGAAATACTTGAAATAAGAGATGATGGAACCTTGCTTATTAGATTTGAGATTACACACTATGAAGATATAGACAATCTTGTAAAGTCTTGGTTACCTCATATTAAAATCATTAGCCCAAAACATTTTAAATATAAAGTATATGAAGAGCTTCAAGCGTATAGCTGCATATTAATAGATGTACATATAAATGCGAAACAATGCTTTCATACACGCATTGTAAAATAGACTTTATGTACATAAAGGAATATCTTTAAAAAATATAGATGCGTTTAAAAATACTGATGCAGTCTTTAGATGTAAAAATGGTGGAGATAGGTATAGATCTGCAAGTATCTGCTAAAGATGGTTGGGCGCTAAAGAATAATAGATACTTTGCAAACGGTTGTTTATCGATTAGAACAGATAAATGTGACGAATTGTGATGAAGTAAGACCTAGTCCTGCGTCGTATGTATTAAAAATTCCACCCAACGAAACGATGCTTTCGTACACCCCTTGTACAATATACTTTATACACAAAAGGAAAGTTAGTATGACATACTCAAATAATACAAACAAACCATTTATAATGCATCTTTCTAGAGCCGAGTTTAAAAGAAAAATATCACACTCGCTGGATGCCTTACAAACAGATGTACATGAGGCCCTATATCTCTCAAATCAAAAGGATAGTCCAGTTGAATGCGTTATTCTAAATATAGAAACCTATGAAACTTTAAAAAAGAAGTTGCATTTCTTTGAGGAGAAGTTTCCTGATTTAGAGATAAAAATCACTTCCAAGGGTAGAGAAATAATGCACGTACAAGAAAAGGAAAACTAGATGTATTTTTTACTAGCAGTAATGATTGGATGCTTTGGGATGTTAGCTATTATTTTTCGTCCATATACGAGAGAAAAAGAATATGTAAAATATAGACTTTATAATATCAGTGCAGTAAGTGTTGCAGTAGTAATATATATTTCTTTTTTTTACATAATGAATATTATAAAAGATGCAAAGGTAGAACACTTTAACCAAGGTGGATTTATTCGATGTAATGGGGATGATATACATTATCTTGTTACAAACAAAGATTATATTTTACGAGGTGAGTATTTCATAAAAGGTGAACGCGTTTTCTTCTTAGAGAGCTGTTCAAAGATTAAATAATGTTGGACTATATGAATTACGGGGCACTAGGTATATTTGTATTATTTTTATGCTTTACGCTTATTGTGCATTACAATACTAAAAAAGCTCCCAAGGGTTTTTACTTCATGGTACTCCTTGGTTTCACACTATTTTTGTATGAAGGATATGATGCATACACAACAGCCATAAGAAACATAAACATTTTTAAAACCACTGATGTGGTATTTAAATGTTCAAGCGGTGGCGGTGCGTATAGCTTTGCAAATATTTACAGAGTATCCGCTAAAGATGGTTGGAGTGTAAGTCATAGATACTTTGTGAAGGACTCTTTAGCAATTGGGACAGAGAAATGTGAACAATGGTGAGCGCGCGATAAAGAATATTCGTGATTATTTAAAAAAAGAGGGCTAATGGTATGTTTGAGATATATGAGTATACAAACAGAGGCTATATATTTACAGGAGTGATAATCATAATCTTAGCATTATTTTTAATGGTTCTATCATCAGGAAAAGCACAAGCAGAAAATAAAAAAGTTCCTTTTCCTTTTTTTCCACTACTGAGTATAGTGTTTGTAATTAGTTTTCCTCTGTATGATGGATACACTACTAAAAACACTTTGCTTGAAAATATAAAACTCTATAAAAATAATAGTACGCTTCGTTGTAGTACCCTAACAAGTACTTATCTCGTAAGTAAAGATACTGGTTGGAACAAGTTTTAAATCTTTCATAAACTCTTTTTGATCTTGTGAGGATATATATTTAAGAGAATTTCGTATTTGATGAACGATACAGAGCTGTACTTCTGTTTTTGGAAAGATACTTTTTATAGCTTCAGGAAAGCCAGTTAAACCATCAACTGATGCTATAAGGATATCTTTAACACCCCTATTTTGCAGCTTAGTCAGTACTCCTAGCCAAAAGTTTGCACCTTCACTTTCTCCCACATATAAACCTAGTACATCTTTTTTACCATCAATCCCCATACCAAGAACCGTATAGACTGCTTTAGTGTCATACTTACCAGAACTCAGCACCTTCGCTTTCTCCTAGATAGAGTCCAAGTATCTCTTTTTTTCCTTCAAGATTAACCCCCCCCCCCAAGAACTGTATAGAAAGCTTTTGAGATATAGTGACCTTCTTCTCTAACTTTGTAGTGAATTGCATCAAGATATACAAATGGATAGATTGATTCAAGAGGTCTTTTCTTCCACTCTTCAAGCTTAGGTATTAGTTTATCTGTTATGGCTGTAATTGCAGGTTTAGAGAAGTGAACACCATACATATCTTCGATATATTTCTTGAGAAATAAGCAAATAGTCTTCGTTTGTTCTGTTTAAAAAATTCGAAACCAAAGAAGCAGGTGATGGCAACTGCTCTGTTAAGAATTTTTTAAATTTTGGAGATCTTTTTTTTATTTCTATTCTATCTTTGTTTTTTTTGTTTTCAGACAGTCCTAAAACAGAACATGTCTCATTGTGATATGCTGAATAGTCCCCACGCTTATAAAACTCCCCATAAGTAAAGAATCCAACAACCGTTGATTTAATTGTCTTCAGCATATCTATTTCTAAAACTGACTCACTTAGAAGCATTTTTTTTCTAGCCATACAAGAATATGTAAAAACTGATTCAGGATCAAAATTTATAAGAGTATTTGCATTTACTCTTGAATTTTCAATCAAGTCATTGCTTATCCCTACACTTATCTTGAATTTTTCACCCTCTATAATATTTGATGCAAAAATACAATACCCATTAGAATCTATACCCAGTATTGCTCTGTATACTTCTAAACCGTTTCTTATTACCATTAAAGGAAACCTAACAATCATCTCTTTAATAATCGATGTAGAGTCAACAGACAAATAATACTTAAAAAAATCAAGAGCATTCATTCCATTTATTTCTTGAACTACATTTTTATTTGATTTTGTAATAGTGAATTCTCGTCCTATTCCCATCCACCCATCATTATAATAGCAATGTGTCCGTAAGTCAGCTCCATACAAGTAAAATCCGACAACACCTGATTCGCAAAATACGCTAGAATTCCCTTCAATCACAAAAGTTTTACTAAATCTTTCGTTGTCTCCAGCAGTCCCTCCAATAACGGGGATGTCAATCATTTTATGAATTTTGTCAATTAGAGATTCTGCATTTGTTTTAAGACCATCACTTAGAAGGATAATAACTTTAGTTTCATCAGGAAGATTCTTCTTGATATTTGCTGCAATGCAAGAAGAAGGAGCATCTACTATTATTTCACATGTATTGAGCATTTCTAAATCATTATTCTCGTAATAGAAAGACTTAGCAAAAGATTTTTTAAATACAAAAAAAGAGATAGTTATAGTGCCTTCAACAATCGCTCCATTTACAATTTCGCCATCTGTAGTAGCTCCAATTATTTGAGCATCTGGAATGCGAGATTTAATAACCTCTATAATCTTAATTGTAATATCTTTGTTTTCTATATTTCCTATAAATATCTGTACTCCAACACTGGAATATTCTTGATTGGAAATATTCTTTTTCATGTAGTCTTTTAATAATCTAAGGTTCGAGTAATCGTGATTGTATGTTTTCATTATTTTTCCTCTTTCTCTTGTTTTTCGCCTTGCTTGTCTATTGTTTGAATTAATGTTTTGTCTTGAATTGATTTGTTAATTTCAGCAGCATTAGTAGATACTCTTATTCTTTGGTTCGCTGCATTGTCTTGATGTAATAGTTCTTGTAGTATGTCAGTTGTTTTTGTGTATGCATTCATTGGTTCTGCATTCGCTGTTGTTAAAGCATTTGAGAAACTTGCTGCCATATCTTGATTTTGCATCATGCCACTAAATTGTTTATAACCAACACCTGTGTCGTGTCCATTAACCATGAGGTGATTACCTTGCTCTTTACTTGTTGTAAAGGCATGTGTACTTCCATCTGCTCCTGTAAGTTCAAAGCCACCACTTCTTGATTGTGCTAATGAAGTCATGGTTGCTATATTTCCTGCTTGAGCGTTTTGAGACATTGCCATTTCGTTTTGTTGGATAGCTTGTCTTGTGTTGTGTCCTGTGTCTTGGGAGAAGAGAGCAGGGTTAGGCATACCACTGTTGAGAGGTGTTGTTCCCTGTTGTGATAATGGAGTAGATTTAGCATTAGTAGAAGCTTGTGCTGATGGAATAGGGCTGCTGTCAACTCCTGTTATACCCATAGCATCCGTAGCAATTTGAGCGAGTCCACCTGCTACTGCTAGTCCTGTTCCTATACCCGGAAGGGTAGAAGCATAAGCAATTCCTGCTGACATACTTGCACCTAAGTTATCTCCATTATTTAACCTGTGTGCAGAATCTGCTACACCGTAAGCAATTCCAACACCCGGCATAACTTTTGCACCAAGCCCTGCGATGCTTTTCATTGCACCCATAGCAGGAGAAGAGAATTTAGACATAGCTTCAGCAGCTAAGGTTACTAAACCACCACCTAATTCTGCCGAACCTGTTACTTCTGATGCTGTTTGAAGTGCATCACTTGCTTCTTTAGATAGTTCTGTTGTTCGAGGTGTTGAAGAAGGTGTTGCTTTTGTTACAGAGCTTAGAGTTCCTGCTTCTCCTGCGACTGCACCTGCACCCATTACGAATGCCATTGCTCCTAGTTTCTTTCTGAATCCACCGCTAGTTTCCATAGCTGTACCCATTCTATCCATGAAACTTGGAGGTTTATTCCCCATGTTTAGATCGTGAGCTGCATCAAGAGCATCTAGTTGCATTTGTTGTCTTTTTATCATCTCTGGTGTACCACCATTATTGAGTGCATTTTGCTTAGAGAAATCGTCTGTCATTTTATTTCTTGTTTTATCATATTTGGTCTGCATGTCAATTTGTTCTGAAATATTTGAGCCCTTTTGTTCTGAATCTGTTATAATTGGGTTATCTTTATTTAAGGAGTCACTATGTTTTTTGAACTTATCCTTTTCGTTGTTGGAAGTACCTTGGCTGTCATCGGGGTTTTGTTTGTTGGTGCTTTCACCTACGGGTTCTTGTTCCCTAGAAAAAAAGCTTCTTAAATCTTCCCCAGTTTTTCTTAATTCCCCTGTCCTTCTCTCAATAGGTCCAGTCTTCTTAGCAGGATTGGGCTTTTCTAAAACACTGCCGTCTTTTTTATAATACCTACCGTCTTTTTCTGTTATCTCATTTCCATTTTTATCTTTTATACCACCATCTTCATCAGCAGTGAAGCCACCTGTTGCCAAGTCAGACTTTGTTATTGGGATTTTTTCTTTAGCAACAAACTTAGATGTTCTGTCAATTCGTGAAGCCACACCAGCTCCGACAAGTGCTGATGTAGCAACGGTAAGTGCTGTTCCTGCATGATCATTTAAAAATGTACTTGGTGTACTCCCATCATTATCTTCAGGAGTAACTAATGCTTGTTGGTCTGATTGGTTTTTTTCTTTTACCATTCTTGATGCAAGGGCTGCACTCATTATTCTTACAGGAGAAGTACTAGCAACATTAGCTTCCATCGCTTGTGCAGTGTCTGCAAGGCTAACTCCTTGCTTTTCCGCGGCTGCTTTGGCGATAAGTGTGCCTGAGTCCGTTACATTTACTTGTTCTTTATCCCCTGTTTTTGCAGTTTGAGTAGAATCAGAATCTGAACGAGTTTTCCCTGTACCTACATCAGTAGAAGCATTAATTCTTGTTCCACCTAGATTAAAACTCTCATCTCTTTCCATACTTGCTGCGGCTAAAGTTGATTTAGCTGTTACCCAAGCTTCACCCTTTGATGCGACTAAATTACCATCTTTATCTCTTCTTGATGCTAAGCCTGAAGATAATGCAGATTCTTCTGCCTCTTCTCTTTTTTTAGGGTCTTTTATGCTCCCTATGTAAGAACTTAGCATTTCTTGTGTTTTAGTACCATCATTTGTTAAGTTTAACATTGCAAGTTTTGGTGCATTCTGCTGAATAGAATCTCTCTTAGAAGACTCAATCATACTGCTTTCACCCATGATAGAAAGCGTTTTTAAGTCTCCAGCTGTTTTAGAAGCACTCTGTGCATGTGCCAAATCACCAACACTACTAAGAACATCTTTCATTTTCTCCGCAGCCTTTGTTCCTCCTGCGAGTATTTCATCTGCTATTTTCTTTCCTGTTTCTCCACCACCTGCGTGTTGAGCCATAGAACCAAGTAGAGCGTCTTTTTGTTGTGTGGCTTTTATAGATGATTCTGCTACATCTACTGCTACTGCATCACTCACTTTTCCACCCTGTGCTTTTATTTTAGCATCAGTGGTTTGTTGTTTAGATTCTTCGCTGTATTGTGCGTTTTGGGAATACATATTTGGATTTACTTTATAATTAGCATCTACACCCTTAGCTTGTCCATGCATACTATCAGATTTAGACTGTTCTATAAGTGTTGAAGCATCTTCAAATTTGTCAATGTTTCCACCAAATTCACCATTCTTAAACCCACGACCCTTAGCAACCTCACTAGCCACACCCATTGCTCCAGTGCGTTGAATATCACTCATAGCATCTATGGTTTCTTGTTCATTCTTGCCATTAGCCCACATGCCAGCACCCATAGTTTTGTTAGCAGCTATACGAGAACCTATTTCAGTTCCTTTTGCGTATTTATCAAATTCCTCTTTCTTACCTATAGAACCATCTGCATTAAATGCCATTGAAGATACAAGACCTTTCGCCGTTTCAACACCTTTAACTAAGGCATCATTTGCTGTTACTTTTGCTGCATCTATCTGCTCATCTCTTCCGTAGTTCGCAGAGTTAGCTTGTGAAAATTCACCCTTAGCAGCTTGACTCTCAAATCCAGCCATTGCATCGGTTTTTGTTTGGTGTGCGAAGTTGCCTAGCATAGTAGGGCTCTTATTAATCGACTCCAGTACACCTTGTCCTGAAGCTATCTCTGCTGATACTTTTTGTATTGATGTTCCCATACCTGCAAGTGCTCTGTTTTGTGAGAAGTCTGAAAGCGAGCCATATTTGCTCTCTCCATGACCTGCTACTCCCATACTTCCTCCAAACGCAGCGGACTCTGCGGATACTTGATCCCACATCTGAGAAGCGAGAGCACCTTTTGGAACAGGGATTCCATAGTCTTTGAGCTGACCTCTTGCATACTCTTCCATTGATGCTGCTTCGGCAGTATGTGCGGAGGCAGCAGTTTTGAGAGATTCTGTTGCAGTTTTCCCACCTGCGTCACCTTTATATTTGTTTGCAATAGCATTAAAAGCACCAGAAGCAGCAGCAGTTTCTCCTTTGAATACTACACCAACAACAAGAGGAACGGTAATCATTCCAGCAAGACCCATTAGTCCACTCATGTATGCCATTTCTTTCATGTAAATTGGTATGTTTGTAGCAGTAAATGGGTTCTGTCCCAACATGACCATCGTATTAATCATATTGGAATTGTAATAGTACAAAGATATAGACTGAACAATTGATAAGCCGACATCAATAAAAGAGAATGCCACTAAACCAAAAGCATAATTCAAGACCATCTGAGCACCTTTTTCTGGACCAGAGAATCCAGCAACAAACGCCATTGGAATACCAAGAAAAATAAGTATTCCAAAAATTAAAAACTCTATAAAAGGTATTGTTCGAATCATCCATTTAAAACCACCAGTAGAATCAATCATATTTGATGCAAGTGACTCTTGTGCTGTAATGGAATTTGATAAATCTATTCCTGTAAGTCCTGTTCCTGCTTTTTCAAGTGTTCGTACAAGTGTAGAAGAAGTAGCTATATTCATCATGGCATTTTGAATAGAAGTAAGAGCTACAGAAGCATTAGACTCTAACCCAGATATATACCCTATAGAAGAAGCCATACTCTCTATTTTCATATTAGGATGTTTACTCTTTAAGTTATCGAGTAACAGTTGAGAAATTGTTGTTATTTGAGGAGCTATATTGTTGTCCCACTGGTTTTCACAAGTGATTATATTTCCATCAAGATCAAGAATCTCAACAGTATCAAAATTTGTAAAGTTCGAGGGCTGTAATGCGTCGATTTGCTGCCCTTTTGGGTCCATCACTCCGAATCTTGCTGAAGGATCAACATAAAGTGCTTCTTCAATTACACATTTTTCTATATAGTGAGAAAGTTCTTGTTCAAATTCTGGAGATTCGTAGTTGTCATCTTTTGAATACTGGAATGAGCCAACATTAAACATATCATCTGCTATTGTCATTGGTGTCCCAAAACCGCTTTCTGCTAAGGAACCGCCTTCAACAGGACTAAGTGCAGTCATTGAAATCTCAATAAAGAAATATTTAGAGGTTGTCGCAAAGGAGGGAACAGCCGCAAAGAAAAAGGGCACATCGTCCACTTTTGAATAGGAGGTATAATCTCCCCCTATAGCACTTGTCTGAGTGTATCCATGAAGAGTTCGAGCATCAAGAATATGAACAGTTGAAGAAGGGTACAGTAGGAGTCCGAAAGTTCCCATTCCTACTGCGATACTCTTTATTGCACCGGCGATGTCTTCGTTCTTAAAACTAATTGCTGAGAAAATCATTGATGACAAAAATACTAATCCTGTCACTGTATTCATGTAATCAGCGTCTGTGACAATCATAGCTATTCCATCATAGATATTTTTATAATACCCAGCATCTCCATACACATAAATTGGCCATTCATCATTAAAACTTTCTCCAAAAGAAGCAGAAACTATCAGAAGTAAAAGGAATGCTATTCTCATTTCTCTACCTACACTTCAAGCAACGAGGGCTTATCAATTGCATACCCTTGCGCATAATTAATTTTAAGCTCTCTTGCCATTTCTTTGGTACTATCTCTTTCTATGTGGATGGCTACTGTTGTTAAATTCATTCTTTGTGAGATGTCAGACATAAATTCAACAAACATACGAGAGTTTTCATCTTCTTCCATGGAACGGATTAACTTCGCTTCGATTTTAATAATATCAACTTCGAGATAAAGCAACTCATCAAATTTTGCATTGCTCATGCCTATGTCATCAAAAGCAACGCGAACATTATAGTTCTTGATTCGAGTGATAAAATCTTTTATCACAATTTTGTCATAAGACTCATCTGTTTTTCTGTATATCTCAATAATAAACCTATTACTTGCTGATGATGAACTTACTTTTTGTAAAAGATATTCAACAAGTTCTACATCAAGGATGTCAATGATTGAGAAATTCAAAGAGAACTCGTCATTTGTTGTTTCGTAATAATCAAAAACTTTATCAATGAAAATTTTGTGGAGTTCAGTATATTGTCCTAGCTCTCTTGCATCATCTAAAAACACAGCAGGAGAAAGCATAGTCTTATCTTCTTTCACTATACGAATGAAATTCTCATACATATCCATGGTGTCACATAGCGATTCAATTCTTTGGCGGTAAATAACCACTCTATCCATATTGATTGCATCTTCAAGTATTACGAGTGTTTTTTCCAATCGCTCTTTATTCTGTATATCATTTAAATTAGAAGCTTCGTCTCCCTTTAACATTCTATATGCAGAATCTTCATCAATAGAGTGCTCCATTTTAAGCGCAGCCAATTTTACTGCATCGTGAATCTTGATTTGATAGTTTTTCATCAGCCTATCCATGAATGGTTTCTCAACAGGAGACATGCCAGAATAAGTATAGTGAGACAAAGGATCTGTCTTAAGTTTACTTATCATTTGCATTTGCTCTGAGCGAATAAAAGCTTCACCAATTCTTAGTGTTTTATTATTTTTAATGGATTTTAATAGGCGAATAACAAGACTAGAAAGATGAATTTTAAAGATGATTTCTACTGAAAAATTGTTATCTTAGGTATATGTTTTCACAGAATTTTTTGCTGAGTTGACAACAAATGAGTAGCAAAGATTTAGAAATATTAGAAAAAGAATTACAAAAAGTAAAGGATGAGGCATCTAAAAAACAAAAAAATATTTTGAAGCGTATTGCTGAACATAAAAGTAAAAGTATGAACCAGTTAGCAGTTAAAACAATTGAATATTTTGAAGGAAAAATAGATATTGATAGCTTGAAATCTTTGGCTATTTCTCTCGGACTTCTTAAAGAAGTTGCGTTAAAAACACAAGAAGATTCTAGCATAGATAGCGAAAATATAAACAGAGAAGAGGACTATAGACGAAATGAATCATAAATTTAATAGTGACTTATATCCAAAACATATTAGTTATACGAGCCCGTTTAGTGCTTACCAATTCTTTTCAAATATTGAGCAGACAACAGGCTTTTTAAAATTCTTAGCGTACAGATTAATTGAAGAAGAAGACAAAAGAAAAGAAGAGTATTCATTTAAAAAATTAGCACTCATTGATAACAATTATGCTTCTGTGCTAAACATAGAATATAGATTTTTTATTTTGGTTTTGTCTGAGTGGATTGAGCATTATTGTGTAGATGAAACTTGCTCTTTTACTTATAAAAAATTCAAAACATTT
>NZ_JAEMVA010000034.1 GCF_029215955.1 Sulfurimonas sp. SAG-AH-194-I05 | reverse complement strand
ATTATTCCAATTATTTGGTTGTTTCTTGTTTATTGCATATTTTTTTCCTATAACTGCTTAAATACTACGCATGAACTTGGATAAAACATAAAAAGTTTCTGTATAATCTCTCTATATTAAATAGGAGAACGTTCATTATGCAAACCCCTATAGAGAGTTTTTTAGAACACAAAACTGACACTGGCATGCAATGTGGAAATTACTCCATCGAAATTGCTGACCTTAAAGAGGGTGAACAGTACCGTTTTCACTTTGATGCAACTGCCTGTGTAGGGTGTCACTGTTGTGAAGTTGCGTGTAATGAACAAAACAATAATCCTGCAGATATAAAATGGCGAAGAGTTGGAGAGATGGAAGGTGGTGTTTTTCCTGAATTTTCTCAAATATTTAACTCTATGAGTTGTAACCACTGTCTTGATCCTGAGTGCCTCATAGGATGCCCCACAAATTCTTATATAAAAATAGAAGAAACAGGAATCGTCATACATGAAGATGATACATGTATAGGGTGTCAGTACTGCACGTGGAACTGCCCTTATGGTGTTCCAACATACCATGAAGAACGTAAAATAGTCACAAAGTGTCACATGTGCAATGAGCGTTTAGAAGAGGGGCAAACGCCGTCTTGTGTACAAGCATGCCCTTCTGGTGCGATAGAGATAGAAGTAGTAAATATCAAACAATGGTTAGAAAAAGATATGAAAAACCAAGCTAATATGCCTTTTTTACCTGATGCAAGTATTACTAACTCAACTACACGCTATACCTTACCGGAAAATATGCCTACTCTGAGTGAAGTTGATGCACATATACTTAAAGCATCACACCCTGAGATTCCTCTTGTCTTTATGACAGTACTTACGCAGATTTCTTTAGGTGGATTTTTTGTCCTTTTTCTTGGAGATATTTTAAGTCTCGCAGGATTTGAATCGGCGAACTGGGTTATGGCACTTTTAGTGATGCTACCAGCAGCCTTAGGCTTACCCCTTTCTGCACTTCACTTAGGTCGTCCTTTTTTAGCACTTACAGCGATGAAAAATATAAAAACATCATGGCTCTCACGTGAGGCTTTAGCTCTTGGACTCTTTACTGGGCTTATGAGTGGTGTAGTAGCAATGTACTTTTTTGAAGTTTCACATGCCCTACGTTTAGGGCTTGAAGCTTTAACCTTAGCATGTGGAATATACGGTATTCATGCACAAAGTATGATTTATAGAATTAAAGCCCGTCCTTCATGGAATCGAAGGACCACAAACATTAAGTTCTTTGGCGTGGCATATATAGGTGCTTTGCTTATGGCTTTTGTAGCAGTTGTTTTAGGACTACTTGATGTTGCAATTCCTCTTATCGTTCTAGCAATGCTAGGAGCTTTAGCCCAAATATTTTTCTCTTTTGAGGATTTACGTGCGTTAAAAACACTGGATGAAAATACCTACCAACTTCGTAGAAGTGCACGATTATATGATGAAAATTTTAAAAAAGTAAAAGTATTTCGTTTTATTTCTATCGTCATTGGAGGCTTGCTTTTACCTCTTTTTGTTATAACGCTGGTAAGTGCACAAGCATTTGGAGGAGCAAGTTTAGGATTACTTCTTTCTTTAACCTTAGTATTTGCTAGTGAGTTAAGTGACAGATTCTTATTTTACTCCACCGTAGTTCCTCTTGGCATGGCAGGTGGATTTTTTGTTGGGAAGCAAAGAGGCTAGGATAGAGTACGTTAATATAAAAAGAGTATACTTCTCTTTATGAAACGTAAAAAACTTGTAAGTTTGGTTGTATTGTTCGTACTTAGTTTTTCTGTAGTACATGAGTATGCCTTTGCATACTTTGATGATAATCACTGCACCGCAGTTGAATATGTCTCTGAATTAGAAACACCATCAAACCATGGAGATATTTGTGATATTCATTTTGAATACCATCAATCTTTCGTTTTACAACAATTACCCCATTTATCACTTTTTCAAAAAGATTCTCTTTCTCTTCTTAGTGATAAAGAAACGTATACTTTCGAAACAAAATTACTTTTTTTCAAACCCCCACGAGTATAATTCTTAAACACCTTATTTTAAAAAAAAATTACCGTATTTTAGGAATATCCAATGATAAAAAAAATATCTATCATTGCTTGTTTTTCATCAATCATTTATGCACAAAGTGCAGTTGTGAATTTTGATGAATTTTTAAGTGATACACTACAAAACAGTCCGTATTTAAAAGCAAAACAACTTGGAATCGAAAAATCTCGTAACCAAGCAAAAATTTTGACACGTTATGAAAACCCTACACTCGAACTAGAGATTTCTCAGTTTAAGCTAGATATTGGAACAAATAATAATGGATATCGAGTTGCTTTATCGCAACCTCTTTTATTATGGGGAGTGGGTAAAGATAAAAAAAATCTAGGGGATGCTTTAACTTCAAAAAGTGAGGCAAATACTGTTCTTTCTCGTGCAGAACTAGAGAAAAATATCTCTTTACTTTTTACACAGTATGCACAGAGTAAAGCCTTGTTATTTCTTGGAGAAGAAGAGTTGCGTATAGCTTTTCGTATTTATGAAATAGCACAAGCGAGATACGATGCGGGAACAATTTCTCGTGGAGAATTACTTCAAGCAAAAGTTGATCAAGAGATGGTACGCATATCTTTAGATTCTCGTGAACTTAATGCACAAGAAGAATATTTTACATTACTTCAAATTGCAGGATTACGTCAAGAGATACACTTAAGTTATAAAAAAGATTTTGACATTGAAAAAAATAGAGTGCTTGAAAATCATCCAAAAACACTTTATATGAATAAAGAAAAATTAGAATATTTAGCACAAATAGAAGTAGATTCAAACACAATAAATTCTATAGACTTGATTGGTGCATTTGAAAAAGAGTCAAATCAAGATATATTGAGATTGGGTGTAGCCATTCCTTTGGCTGTATTTAACACAAAAAAAGAAGAAGTGAGGATTGCGAAACTCCAAGCACAGCAGATAGAACTTTTACAAAGTCAATTTTCATCAAAAATGCGTTTAGAACTTCTTCATCTACAAAAACAAAGAATATTACTTCAAAATATATATAAAAACAGTGAAGAAACATTAGAAACACAAGTGAAACTACTTGGTATGTTTCAAGAGAGTTATACCATTGCAAATACTAATCTTTTAGCATTGCAAAACATTAAAAACCAAGTGATTAGCACTAAAGAATCACGCATTCAAACAAAGATATCGCTTGATGTAAATGCGATACTAACAAATTATATTTTAGGAGCATACAATGAATAAATTAATTGTACTTATGAGCGTACTCGGTCTTTGTCTTCATGCAATAGAGATACCAACACAACACGCCTCGTCACAAGCATTTGGAAAATCTGTAGCAATCAACTCGCAGGTAATTCAACTCTCAAACGCTTCACAATCCGTAATGTCTTTGGTATCTGGGCATATTGAAAAGTATTATGTAAAAGCAGGGGAAAAAATAAAAAAAGGCGATAAAATTGTTCTTTTGGAATCTATTGCAATTTCTAAAATGACGGCAGAGTTTATTTCACAAAAAAAACAGCTCTCCTCTGTGAATAAAAACTATAAAGCTTTACAAAATCTTTATAAAAAAGGGATGACTTCTCTTCAGTCACTCAACAAACAAAGTATTCAAAAAGATGAACTATTAGCAAAGCTTAGTGCTTTAAAATCACAGTTGAAAACACTCAATATAAACACAGATGGACTAAGAAAAGCTACATCGAACTTTATTATTTACGCGCATAGTGATGGTGTTGTAGCGAAGATACTTCAACCATTACATTCTGGTGTTGGAGTAGATACTCCTATAATTTCTCTTGTAAAAGAGCAGGCGTATTACCTTAAGTCTTTTCTACCTTTAGCATATGCTTCAAAAGTAAAAGTGGGGCAAAAGCTTACTATTGATCTTGATGGAAAAATTATTGTATCGCATGTAACACAGATACTACCAAAAGTAGATGTACAAACACAAAGAATAGTACTGCTCTCAAGTGTAGATGAAAAAACCGATCTTTTATATATTAATGCATATATAGCTTCAACACTTTACTTTGATGATGCGAAAAATTATGTAGCAGTGAGAACATCTGCTCTTTCTTTTTACAAAAATGAATGGGTGGTTTTTCTTCCTAAAGAAGAAGCGCATGAAGAAGAACATGATGAACATGAAGGACATGGGCATGATGAACACGAAGAAGTTGGACATGACGAACATGAAGAAGAAGAGGCAAAGTATGAGATTCGTGTTGTGAAAATTGTCGCACAAGATGAAAAATTTATTGGTGTTGAAGGTTTACGTGAAGGAGAAGAGTATGTAAGTGCTAAAAGTTACTATGTAAAATCTATGCTACTTAAATCTTCTCTTGGCGGACACGGACACTAAGATGTTGGGATATTTAATTGATAGTGCATTAAAGTACAAACTCTTAGTTATTACACTTTTCTTAGTTATAGCTGCCTTTGGTTTTAAGGCGTATAAAGAGATACCAGTAGATGCATTTCCAGATATTACGCCTAAGCAAGTTGTAATCTATACAGAATCACCGGGTAATTCGGCTGAAGACATTGAAAAGCTGATTACTTACCCTATAGAATCTGCTGTTTCGGGAATGGCTGGAGTTAAACTCATTATGTCTAACTCTATTTTTGGACTTTCATATGTTTCGATTTTCTTTGAAGACGATATGGATATTTATTTTTTACGACAACTTGTCTCTGAAAGATTAGGCTCGGTTGCTATTCCATCTGGTTGGGGTAAACCTCTTCTTGGACCAAATACAACAGGACTAGGTCAGGTTTTTTGGTACGAGCTTAAAGACACGACAAATACCTACTCTTTACGAGAAATTCGAGAGATGCAAGAGTATATTGTTACTCCACTTTTTAAAAGTGTAAGTGGTGTTGAAGAAGTTGTAGGCTGGGGTGGATTCCTTAAGCAATATAATGTTCTCATAGATACAAAAAAACTCCAAAACATAGGTGTAACGTACCAAGATATTATAGATGCCTTACAAAAAAGTAACAAAGCTGCAGGTGGACAGTATTTAGAGTTTAATCGTGAGCAATACCTCATTCGTGGAGCTGGTCTTTATAAGTCTCTTGATGATATTCGTCATACGGTTATCAAGTCAGGAAAGGGACACTCTGTTACGATTGGTGATGTTGCAAGTGTTGAAGTAGGTTCTGCTCCAAGGTTTGGCTCTATAAGTATTGATGGTAAGGAAGCTGTACTTGGTATGGTACTTCAGCGTACAGCAACAAATGCAGCAAAGGTTGTTGATCGTCTTAAAGAAAAACTCTCTACTGTAGAATCTGCATTACCAGAGGGTGTCGTTATTAGAACGATTTATGACAGAACAGAGATTACCCTCAAAGCTGTTGATACAATGACAGCGGCTCTTATCTCTGGAATTATTTTAGTGGCGATAGTATTATTCTTGTTTCTTTTTGAACTGCGTTCTGCCTTTATAGTTATTATATCTTTACCGCTGTCACTTTTAATCGCTTTTTTACTTATGGATTATTATGGAGTAAGTGCGAACCTTATGAGTTTAAGTGGACTAGCAATTGCCGTTGGTATGATAGTCGATGGAACCATAGTTATAGTGGAAAACTCCTTTAGGAAACTTCACGAGAATCCTACGAAACCAAAAGTAGAAGTTATTGCACAAGCAGCAAAAGAAGTTGCAACGCCCGTTACTTTTGCGGTGTTAATTATTGCGGCTGTATTTATTCCTTTACTATCCCTTGATGGCTTAGCTGGAAAACTTTATGGTCCTATGGCATTAAATATTGTTTTTGTAATGCTTGGTTCGCTTGGAGTCGCTTTGATTTTAGTTCCAGTTTTAAGTGTACTTCTTTTAAAACCGTCTTCATCAAAAGAAAACTTTGTGATGAAAGGAATTAAAAAAATCTACACTCCTTTTCTTCTTTTTGCACTAGGACACGCAAAGCTTGTTTTAGCTTCAGTATCTGTTGTTTTTGTTGTCTTAGCGTATATTTTAAGTCTTCAAGGGCGTGAGTTTATGCCTGAGTTAAATGAAGAATCGATTATGTACCGAGTTATTGCGATTCCAGGAACAGGGTTAGAACATTCAACCAAAACAGCAGGGGATGTTGAAAAGTACATTCTTAAAAACTATGCAAATGAGGTTTCATCAGTGCTCTCTATGATAGGGCGAAGTGAAAATGGTGAAACAGCGCAAGCAAACTATATGGAAGTTTTGCTAACACTTAAGCCAGATATAGAGGATTTACCAGCATTAACACGAAAAATGAACAAAGACTTGAAACAAGCCTTTACTTTTATTAACTTTGTTCCAACACAGCCAATCTCTATGAGAATTGAAGAGTTACTCGAGGGTGTAAAAGCTGAACTGGCTATAAAAATTTATGGTGATGACCAAAAGGTTCTTGATTCTATATCTAAAGATATTCAAGCTGTTTTGGGAAGTGTTGATGGCCTTGAAGAGATGGAAGTAGAAACACAGCTTGGTCAAGCACAGATTAAGATAGAACCAGATTATTTAGCGCTTGCACGTTATGGAATTAGTGTCGAAGAAGTTATGAATGTTATTCGTAACGGACTAGGTGAAGAGCAAGTAAGTGAAAAGATAGAAGGTGTTCGTAGATTTGGAATTGTAGCAAAAATTAAAGGTGCAAAAAATGATATAGAGTCTGTTAAAGCGATTACTATCCGTGCATCTAATGGTTCTCTTGTGAGTTTAGATCAAATTTGTACAATTGAAATAAGACAAGGTGCATCTTTTATAAAAAGAGAAAACCTAAGTCGTTATATGGTTCTCTCCATGGATGTGCAAGGGCGTGATATTGCATCATTTGTAGAAGAATCTGACGCACTTATAAAAGAGAAAGTAAATATTCCTGATGGTTATTATATAGGCTGGGCAGGTGATTTTAAAAATATGAAAGCTGCTACAGATAAACTCATGGTTATTATTCCTATAACTATCTTTTTTATTATTCTACTTCTTTATACAGCGTTTAATTCTCTTTCAAAGTCAATGTTAATTTTACTTAATGTTCCTTTTGGTTTTATAGGGGGAATTATAGCTTTGGTTGTGAGTGGAATTTACCTATCAGTCTCTGCTATAATTGGCTTTTTAGCAATTTTTGCTATTGCCATACTCAACGGAATTGTACTTGTAAGTTTTATCGATGAATTAAGAGAAAAATTCCCAAATGTCGCACTAAAAATAGTACTAAAAGATGCAACATTATTACGTTTACGACCAGTTCTAATGACAGCATTCACAACACTTTTTGGTATACTGCCACTTCTTTATGCAACAGGTGTTGGAAGTGAAATTCAGTATCCATTATCGGTGGTGATTACTGGAGGAATTATCAGTTCAACACTGCTAACTCTTTTAATTCTCCCTTCTACATATCTTTTATTTTATGAAAAAAACCATGATGCAGGAGTAAAAGGAAAGTAATGGAAAATGTAAAAATTGTATGTCCTGAATGTAGCAGTGTAAATAGTATTAAAATAGTCGAAGGTGTATCTATTGCTTGTTCACAATGTGAAGAGTACTTAGATGATCCTTTTCCTGTAGAAGTAACTGATGCAAGCTGCAAGGTTCATATTTTAGAAAATGATATTCCTATTCTTATTGATTTTTATTCAACTGTATGTGGTCCTTGTATGGCAATGTATGATGATTATGAAGATGCAGCGCTTGAATTTCCTTTAAAAGTACGTTTTTTAAAAATAAATGCTGATGAACATCAAAAAATTGCGAGAGAGTATGGAGTACGTGCTCTTCCTACTATCATCGCCTTTAAAAAAGGAGAAGAGGTGCATCGTATAAGTAGACAACTCTCACGCGTTGAACTTAATTTATGGGCACAGAGTCTTATTTAAGGTCTCTTATTTAAAATATGCATAAATTTTAATCTTGAAAAAAAAATATAAATAAAACATTGCGATATAATAAAGCATACTTTGAGAGAAAGAGAACACATGCTAACAAAAATAAAAGATTTTTTAGGTTTCGATATAAAAGCAGAGAAGTACAAGCTCTCAGCTGATGCAACATTTGGTATTATCGCAGATGCAAAAAAACCTGATAAATGGGTGTTTTCCACATGCGGATACTGTGGCGTTGGGTGTGGACTCTATATAGGCGTTAAAGATGGAAAAGCTGTGTATACAAAGGGAAACCCTAAACATGATGTAAACATGGGTACGCTTTGTCCTAAGGGTTTGAGCGAGCATCAGCTTATTAACTCTAAACAAAGAGTGACATCTCCCCTTGTTCGCGTAAATGGAAAACTCGAGACTTCCACATGGGAGAAGTCTTTTGAAAAAGTCTCAAAAGAGTTTAAAAGAATCGCAAAAGAGCATGGTGAAAAAGCTGTTGGTGTTATCTCTACTGGACAACTTTTAACAGAAGAGTTTTATACACTTGGAAAGTTTGTTCAAGTGGGACTTGGGACGAATAACTTCGATGGAAATACAACACTTTGTATGGCTTCGGCTGTTATGGGCTATAAACAATCGTTAGGTTCAGATGGTCCAGTTGGAGCGTATGAAGACTTTGAAAAAGCAAAGGTAATCTTTTTAATCGGTGCAAATATTTCAGATAATCATCCTATTTTGAAACTTCATTTAGCGAAAAATAAAAATAAACCTAAAATTATTGTAATAGACCCTCGCGCTTCAAAAACTGCACAAATGGCTACGACATATGTTCCTCTTAAACCAAGAACAGATTTAGCACTTTTTAATGGACTTTGCTACATTATAATGGAACAAGGTTGGGAAGATGAGGGTTATATTGCGGCAAATACAAATGGCTATAAAGAATTAAAAAAACATCTTCAAAATTATCCTCCACAAGAGGTTGCAAATATTACGGGCATAGATGTGAAAACACTTTATGAACTTGCTCGTTATTTTACATCTCAAGACGCTGTTCTCTCAGCATGGACTATGGGTGTAAACCAGTCTTTTATGGGAACAGATACTGTCTCTTCGATTATAAACCTGCATCTTTTAACAGGGCAAATCGGAAAAGAGGGCGCTGGACCTTTCTCTATTACGGGACAATGTAACGCGATGGGAACACGTGAATTTGGTTTTACCTCTTCACTTCCAGGGTATAGAAATTTTGGTGACACAGTAGCTTTGCAAGAATATGCGAAATTAGCAAATGTACCACAAGAGAGAGTTCCACATGCTCGCGGTTATAAATACGCTGAAATTATTGACGCAATAGACAGAGGGGAAATAAAAGCTCTTTGGATCGTCGCAACAAACCCACTTGTAAGTTTTGTAAACCAAACCAAGCTTCGAAAAACACTTGCTAAACTTGATATTTTAGTAGTTCAAGATGCCTTTATGTCAGACACAGCAGAAATAGCAGATGTTGTTTTCTCAGCTGCCACATGGGGAGAAAAAGAGGGTGTTTACACAAACTCAGAGCGACGATGTAATCGTGCAAATAAAGCAGTCGAACCATTAGGGGATACAAAAAGTGATTTTGACATAGTTTTAGAGTTTTCAAAATACTTTGAGGGTGTAAATGAGATGTTATACCCTAACTGGAAAAAACCAATAGATGCTTTTAATGAGTTAAAAAGTCTGAGTAAAGGGCAGTTGTGTGATTACTCAGGAATGACCTATGAACTTTTAGAAGAACATGGTGGTATTCAGTGGCCTTGTAATGAAGAGAGACCACTAGGAACTGCACGTTTGTATTCTCCAGATATTGCATTTCGTACAAAAGATGCAAAAGCAAAATTCATTAGTGCAGACTGGTTTGCCATGGCAGAACCCACATGTCAAGCGTTTCCTCTTATTTTAAACACTGGTCGCACAGTTGAGCAGTGGCATACGCGTACAAAAACACGTTCTATTGATATATTAAATGATTTAGCACCTGAAGCATGGGTAGATATAAATCCTGAGGATGCAGAGAAACTTAAAGTAAAAAGTGGCGATAGAATGGCTGTTTCAAGTGCTAGAGGACGCGTTGAGAACATTGTTGTTCGTGTTACGCAGGCTGTAGCATGTGGAAATATTTTTGTACCTTTTCATTATAATACACAACTTGTAAATACGCTGACCAATGACAGCTTTTGCCCAAAATCAGGTGAGCCAAACTATAAACAAACTGCAATTCAGCTTCATTCAGATGAAGTTCCTGATGGCTTAGTTTTAGAAAAAACAAAAATTAGTGGGGCTATAGAGCATGTGAAAAGTACCTATGAAGGCATTCCATTTATACAAAAAGAAAAGGTTGTAGCAGAATAGGCAAATAAAGAGTATTTGTGATATTATTTGTAAAAAAGGATGTCGCTTATGTCTACGCAACAAATGATGTTGAAAATTATATTTCCTCTCTTTATTTCTCTTGGACTAACTTTTTATTTTATAGTTATGCTCATAGAGCCAGCTCCTAAAAAGAACTAACAATTGCTACTGGTTCAAAAGATAGCAACTATTATGCTACGGCATTAAAATATCAAAAACTATTAGCAAAACAAAATGTGAAATTAACTATTATTGAGACATCTGGTTCTGTTGAAAACCTTGATTTACTCAATTCTAAAAAAGCAGATATAGCCTTTGTTCAAGGTGGCATAATTGATGCAAAAGAGAATGCTCAGGTGGAATCTTTAGCGAGTGTTTACTATGAGCCTTTATGGATTTTTTATAAAAATAAGGGTTATTCGATAGAGTATATCGTAGAACTTATAGAGAAAAAAATATCTATTGGGATGAATGGAAGTGGAACACAGTATTTAGCGATTCAAATGCTTATAGATAATGGTCTTAGTACGGATAATACCACATTACTTTCATTATCTGCTAAAGACTCTAAAGAAAAGCTCTTAAATGGCGAAATAGATGCAATGTTTTTTGTGAGTTCACCATCTTCACCTGCTGTAGTTGAGCTACTAAGTGACCCTAGTGTTGAGCTTTTAAATTTAAAAAGAGTACGTGCATATAATCAAAAGTATACTTTTCTTTCTTCTTTAACACTGCATGAAGGCACTATAGACTTATATAAAAACTTACCATCTGAGAACAAAAACTTACTTGCAACAACGGCAAATCTTGTGTGCAATAAAGGTATAAATGATGAGTTAATTCGAGTGTTTTTAAAGCAGATTAAAATTGTACATAGTGAACAATCTATTTTTGAAGGTGCAAATCAATTTCCTTCATTACAACATCTTGATACTTCTATAAATGAAGAAGCACAAAACTACCTTACTAACGGTGACAGTTGGTTAGAGAGTATTTTTCCATTTTGGATTGCATCACAAATAGACAGACTTAAAATTTTACTTATTCCTCTTTTAACCTTGTTATTTCCACTTTTTAAAGGTGTTTTACCTCTTTATAACTGGACAATACGTTCGAAAATTTATAAATGGTATACACAACTTGAAGAACTTGAATACACCAACAAACTCTCACATGCAGCGTTGGAGAAGAATATAAAAGCTGTACGTATTTTAAAAGATGAGGTGCAAGAGCAAACGAAAGTCCCACTTTCGTATAAGGGAGAGTACTATAATTTACTTTTGCATATTGACTTAGTTGCTAAGGAGCTACAGTTAAAAGTATAAATGTATAAAAACTAAGCAAGCATTCAGCATAGATACTTAAAAGTTAGCTATTATTACATATATATTAAATACTGGAATTTTTATCATGAGACCACTACAAAAAGCATATAATATTAGATCGCATAAACTTAATAAAATTGAGAAAATGAAAGAGCTTCGAAGTCCGGAGGAAGCGTACTCAAAGTTAGAAACGTATGCAAAAGAAGGGTATACAACAATTCCAGAAGAAGATAAAAAATACTTTCTTAAATGTTTTGGAATCTACGATAGACCTGCTACCCCTGAGCGATTTATGATAAAAATGCGTATACCAGGTGGGCATTTTACTTCTGAGCAAGCAAGAGTTATTGGTGCATGTTCTCAAGATTATGGGCAAAATTATATTGATTTAACAACACGTTCGCAATGTGAAATACGCTATATAAAAATACAAGACCTACCAACACTTGTAAAAAGAATGGAAAGTGTAGGTTTAAGTGCTTATCAAACGGGTGTTGATAATATCCGGGGTATCGTTTCAGACCCTTTTGATGATTTAGCTTTTGATAATGTCATGCCTTCTCATAAAACACTTTTAAAATTACAAGATGTATTTATGCAAAACCCCGAGTGGATATCTACTCTGCCTAGAAAATTTAATACTTCTATTTCGGGAAATCTTTCAAATAGATGTAATGTATATGGTAATGATTGTTGTTTTGTAGCGGCACAAAAGAGTGGTGTTTTTGGTTATAACTTATACCTCGGCGGTCGTGTTGGAATGATAGCAAAAAATGCAAATATATTTTTAAAAAATGCATCTGAAGTTATTGCTGCTTTTAGAGCGATTATAGGACTATTTAAACAGTTTGGATTTCGTGATAATAGAAATAAAAATAGACTCTATTTTTTAATACAATCTGTTGGAATGGAAGAGTTTACAAGAGAAATCAGAGAAACAGCGGGTATAGATTTTGCAAGTGCTGGTGAGACAATGACAAAAATGGACTATGTTGAACCTGACCATGGAAAAATTCAACTTCGTGATGGAACGATGGGGGTACATGTGGTTGTCCCATCTGGAATGTTTAAAGGAACAGCACTTATAGAAGCTGCCAATTTGGCTGATAAATATGGAAACGGTGGTTTACGTTTTGACCTTGAGCAGAGTTTTTATATTATGGGTGTAAAGGACAGTGAATCTCTTTTACAAGAAAGTTATTTCCAAGAGTATAAAAATGTAGATACTCCTTATAAAAATCATCTTATAGCATGTGCTGGAACAGAACATTGTCCTTTTGGTGTAATTGAGAATAAAAATGATGCTATTCATATGGCGGATTATTTAGCAGAGAAAGTGCCTTTAGAGAATTGTCGTGTACGAATGTACTGGTCAGCATGTGTAAAAGGGTGTGGAATCCATGGTTTGGGTGATGTAGGTTTTGAAGGATGTAAGGCTAAAATAGATGGTATTAATGGAAGTGGTGTTCATATTTTTCTTGGTGGCAAACTAAGTGGCGAATCGGCGGAGGGGCATACTGTTATAAAATCAGCACCATTAAAATATGCAAAATTGTATGTAGAGTCTTTAATGCTGGAGTATAAAAGATTACGCAATGATGGTGAAGAGTTTGAATCTTTTCAAGAGAGAGTACTTAGTAATTACACAAGAGCTAATGTAGGCTTCATGCTCATGTTACAAGCGTATCTTCGAGATAAAAACATAGATATTCTTTGTGGATTTAATACGAAAGTATTTACTGGAAAAAATGAAGAGTTTGAAGTTTTTGAACTTGGAAGAAAGCTTTATTACCAACTAGCGAAAGTAGAACCATACTCTTCTTATACACACTCCGCACCAACAAATAAAAGAGAAAAGTTAAAAAATATTCGTAAGTTAGTACCTGAAGTGGATGAACTCCTTGCTAAAATGATAGAGTATATGCTTCATCCTAATGAGATGCTCCGTGCAGTTGTTTTCTCTGAAATAATGCCATATATTCTTCTTTATACTATTACTAAAAGTACTGACTAGAGTTATACTATTTAATAGTACGCGTTGTTTCTGATATTTTTTCTATGTAAGCATCTCCATAAAATGCGATGCCAACAGAGACGATTTTTTTGAAAAATATACTTTTTTCATCATTTTGCATTTGAATGTTATAAACATCATCTCCATTGTTTTTATGTACTTCAAAAAGATTTGATGAGAGTAGAAAAAGGTCATTTTTCTTGTTTCTATCAACATAAAGAATTCGTCCTACTTTTAAATTTCCTTTTTGTAAGTTGAGGTAAAGTGATAAATAATCATTTGGAAAAAGCTTGACTTCTTTTCTGTTTGTTGTAGTAACAAGATTGTTTATACTTTTAAAACTATTCGTATGAATGTCATAAGTAAAAATACTTTCGTTACGTGATTTTGTTTTAATTTTAACTACTGAATCATTTTCATAATCAAAATAATATTCAATTACTTTCTTGTAATCCGTTTTTGTTATTTGAATTGTAAAGCGGAGGGGTCTGTATACACCGTTAAGTACCTTACCAACACTTGTGTATAAATCAACTCGGTTTGAAGAGAGTGTTTTAACTATTCCAATACTTGTAGTTTTAGCAGTCATTTTATATGTTTTGTCTTCAAAATTTTCTTCAAGTCTTAAGTCAACAAACCCTATTTGACCAAAAAGAGATATCCCACTTTCAAAACGTAGTTCTGTTAGAGTTGACTTTGCATCAAGTGTAAGAATGAAAACAAGTAATAGTAAAAGTTTTTTTATCATGACTTCATTATATCAAAAAAATTTGAATAGTATTAAAAGCAATTTCAAAGCGACTTTTAAGTATAATGTATTGATTTTATAAAAAGGTGTATCAATGGCTAAGAAGCGTGTATTAGTTAAGTTTTCGGGTGAAGCTCTTGCCGGCGCGGCAGGACATGGAATTGACACACAAATATTGAAGTATATCTCTGCTGAGATAAAGTCACTTGTTGATGCTGATATTGAAGTTGGTATCGTAATTGGCGGTGGCAATATTATTCGTGGTGTAACAGCTGCCCAAGATGGAATAATTAAAAGAACTTCTGGTGACTATATGGGAATGTTGGCAACAGTTATTAATGGTGTAGCTATGCAAGAAGCATGTGAACATGCTGGACTTGAGGTTCGTATGCAAACAGCGATTAAAATGGAAGAGATAGCGGAGCCATATATTTACCGTAAAGCTATTCGCCATTTAGAAAAAGGACGTGTTGTAATTTTTGGAGCGGGAACAGGGAATCCATTTTTTACAACAGATACAGCGGCTACTTTACGCGCTGTTGAAATTGGTGCGGAAGTTATTATTAAAGCTACAAAAGTCGATGGTGTTTATGACAAAGATCCTGCAAAGTATTCAGACGCTGTAAAACTGCCACGGCTTACATATGAAGATGCTTTAAAAGACAACATTCAAGTTATGGATGACACTTCTATTGCTTTAGCTAAAGATAATAAACTGCCAATTATCGTTTGCGATATGTCCCAAAAGGGAAATATTTTAGATATTTTAAATGGAAATATGCAAAACTGCTCTATAGTACAATAAGAAAAGCATAGTAAGCAATTAATTAAAGGAAAATATATGAGAACAGAACAATTAACAGCAAAAATTTTAGATGAGAATAAACATATGGACAACTACCAACTTGCAATTGCAGTTGCACAAAGAACTGATGAGCTTTTAAATGGTGCAGTGAGCAAGTTAAATGTTGATCCTAAAAGTATTAAAGCAGCTGATTTAGCTTTAATGGAAATTGCTGAAGGACTAGTAATAGTTAAAGGCTTTGTAGATATAGAAAAGTAATTCGGCTGATGTTGAGTCACGTACATATTGAAAAGGTAAAGCATATTCACGATGTTGACTCAGCATCTAAGCATCTTTTCTCTCAGATGAGAGAAAGTGAAAAACTCCTTGAAGCATTAGAATACTCCAAAGAAGCACACAAAACACAGTTTAGAAAAAGTGGCGAACCTTATATAATTCATCCTATTTTAGTAGCAAGTATTGTTGCTGTGATTACGAATGATGAAGATATGGCGATAGCTGCTTTACTTCATGATGTGGTTGAAGACACTCCTATAAGCATCCATGAAATACTTGATATATTTGGTGAAGAAGTCGCACATCTCGTGGAAGGTCTTACTAAAATAGATAGCATTCGTGATACCGAACTCATTTCATCGTCTTCAAATGAAAAACTTATAGTTTCAGCTTTATCGTTTAGAAAAATGCTTCTAGCAAGTACAGAAGATGTTCGTGTTTTAGTAGTGAAACTTTGCGATAGACTACATAATATGATGACACTTGATGCCCTCCCTGAGCATAAGCAATTACGAATTGCAGAAGAGACACTTGTTGTGTATGCACCTATTGCACATAGACTAGGTATTTCTTACTTAAAAAATATTTTAGAAGACTTGAGTTTTTCATATCTTTTTAAAGAAGAAAAACATCATATTGATAATTATATTGACAGTAATTATCACTCTATGGAGCTAAAACTTAATGAGTTTAGAGAATCTATTGCTACTTTACTTGTTAAAAATGGTTTTTGTGAAGATGATTTTGAAATAATCTCACGTGTAAAACATCGTTATTCTATCTATTTAAAAATGCAAAGAAAAGGTGTAAGTATTGACGAGGTTCTTGACCTTTTAGCTATAAGAATTTTAACAACGGATGCTGTGCGTTGCTATAGTATTTTAGGTTTAATTCACCTTCATTTTCAGCCACTTTCTTCTCGCTTTAAAGATTATATCGCTGTAGCAAAAGACAATGGTTATCGAACTATTCATACAACTGTTTTTCATAATACTGCTATTTTTGAAGTACAAATTAGAACCTATGAAATGCATCAAACTGCTGAACTTGGAGTTGCAGCACATTGGAAGTATAAAAGCGGTGGAAATAATGACATTAAACTTGATTGGCTTCATAATTTACAGTACCAAAATGAGTCAGTAGAAGATTTTTATAGCTTAATTAAAAATGATTTATATTCCGAAGATATTTCCGTGTTTTCTCCTAAGGGAGATGCTTACACATTACCCCGAGGTGCTGTTGTACTAGATTTTGCATATGCTGTTCATTCGCAGGTAGGAAATATGGCTGAATCATGCCTTGTAAATAAAACAAAATCATCTTTGTTGCGTGAGCTTAATAATGGCGACATTGTTAAAATAAATACAACAGATGAAATTTTAACACGTTGTTCTTGGATAGATGCTGTAAAAACGTCAAAAGCAACTTCTAACATGCGACTCAATTGTAACGCACGAATCCGTGATATTAATGCGAAATCAAGTGTGCTTATCGTTGCGACTGTTATGGGATTAAAACCTTCTCGAATTGAAGAATGGTTTGAGAATAACGATTGCGATGGTCGGTCAAATATTCCATGTGATATAGAACATTTTCGTGGAGTAATTGGAAAATATACAGCAGACATAAGTAAAAATAGTAGATTTAAAGGCTTTTTATCACGACATAGATTTAAGCTAAAGTCAAAAATTATTTCAGGCTTAGAAGTGTTTAGTACGATGGGAATTAATGATGTTGTGTTTGACTACTGTTGTCATCCAAAATCAGGTGATGAGATTATGGCATTTGTTGAGAAGTCTAAGGTGCATGTACACCATAAAATGTGCGCACATGCAAATAAAAAAATTGAGAACAATGACCCTATGGTTTTTATACGATGGAAAAAAGAGCATAACTACAAATATAACTTAATCGCATCACTTCATAATGAAAAGGGTGCCTTAGCACAGTTTTTAACGTACTTAGTAAAGTTAAATATTGATATTAGTTCTATTGAGCTAGGAAAAGATACAGCAGATTATGTGAAGTATTGTGAGCTTAGTTTTGAGACAAAAGAAGCAGATATTAATGCGCTTCGTGTTAAAATCGGCAATAAAATAAAAGTAATTCATTTAATACGAACAGATGATGCATATAGACAATTATAAATAGAAATAAAAGTAGGAAAAAAGAAAAATGTTAGAAGAAGCACTACAAGAAATAAACAGAGGTACGGCAGAAATTATTGATATTGAGAGAATTACAAAACTCTTAACTGCATATTTTGACGAGGGAAAAACATATACTGTAAAAGCTGGTTTTGACCCAACTGCACCCGACTTACACTTAGGGCATACGGTACTTTTACAAAAACTTGCAACGTTTCAAAAATATGGTGGAAGAGTTCAGTTTCTTATAGGTGATTTTACTGCAACTATTGGCGATCCAACAGGAAAAAGTGCTACGAGAAAAGTTTTAACGAGCGAAGATATTGTTAAAAATATTGCATCATATACAACGCAAGCATTTAAAATTTTAGATGAAAATAAAACTGACATAGTTTATAACAAAGATTGGCTAGAGCCTTTAGGTGCTCTTGGTATGCTTGAACTTGCATCAAATCTTACAGTAGCAAGAATGCTCGAACGTGACGATTTTTCTAAAAGATATGCTTCACAAACTCCTATTGCAGTAAGTGAATTTATGTATCCACTTCTACAAGGTTACGATAGTGTTTACCTTAAAAGCGATATTGAAATCGGCGGAACAGACCAAAAATTTAATCTTTTAATGGGAAGACAACTTCAAAAAGCTTATGGAGTTAAAAAGCAACAAGCAGTCCTTATGATGCCTATTTTAGAAGGTCTTGATGGCGTACAGAAAATGAGTAAGTCTTTAGGTAATTATATAGGTGTCACCGATGAAGCAAACGATATGTTTGGAAAAATTCTAAGTATTTCTGATGCTTTAATGTGGAGATATTTTGAGCTATTAAGTACAAAATCATTACTAGAGATTCAAGTAATCAAAGATGGTGTAGTAGATGGCTCATTACATCCTAAAAAAGTGAAAGAAGAACTAGCATTAGAAATTACAGCACGTTTTCATACACAAGACTTAGCAACTAAGGCAAAAGAAGAGTTTGAAAAAGTACATGCAAAGAGTCAAATACCTACGGACATGGCTTCCTTTACCTTTAATGAAACCATTTGGATAGCAAAAGCACTTGTAGAATGTAAAATTTCTGCATCTACTTCACAAGCAAGGCGAGATATTAAGCAAGGTGCTGTTAAAATAGACCAAATAAAAGTCTCAGATGAGCAATTACAACTCCAAAGTGGTGAGTACGTGCTTCAAATGGGTAAAAGAAAATTTGCTAAAGTAAAGGTGAACTAAATGAATTTTGAATCGTTAAAGATTGGTAAATACACAATTCCTAAGCCTATTATTCAAGGTGGAATGGGTGTTGGAATTAGTTGGGATCAACTCGCTGGTACAGTTTCTAGCGAGGGTGGACTTGGTGTTGTTAGCTCTGTTGGTACAGGATACTTTGAAGATAAAAAATATTCTAAAAAACTAGTTGCTCAGAGACCTCTTGATGCGATAAACTTTTACTCTCCAACTGGATTTAAAGCTATCCATGATAGTGCCAGAAAAATTTGTGGAGATAAACCCTTAGCTGCAAATATTCTTTATGCTATTAATGATTATGGTCGTGTTGTAAAAGATGCATGCGAGGCTGGTTTTAACATCATCATTACAGGTGCGGGACTTCCTACTAATATGCCTGAATTTACAGAGGGTTATCCTGATGTTGCTCTTGTTCCTATTGTTTCATCTGCTAAAGCGCTTAAAATTATCTGTAAAAGATGGCAAAAGCGTTACAACAGACTTCCTGATGCTGTAATTCTTGAAGGTCCAAAGAGTGGGGGACATCAAGGGTTTTCTTATGAACAGTGTAAATTACCTGAGAATCAACTTGAAATGCTAGTTGAACCAGTTGTAGAAGAAGCGGCAAAATGGGGAAATATTCCAGTTATTGCTGCTGGTGGTGTTTGGGACAATGATGATATTCAAGAAATGATGCGTCTTGGAGCATCTGGTGTGCAAATGGGTACACGTTTTATAGGTACACATGAATGTGATGCACACTCTAACTTTAAAGATATTTTGATTGCTGCAAAAAAAGATGATATTCAACTGATGGCATCTCCTGTTGGTTATCCTGCACAAGGTGTTGTTACAAATCTTACGCATTTAGTAGAAAAGCGTGAAGGTCCAGATATTAAATGTATATCAAACTGTGTAGCTCCATGTAATCGTGGTGTTGAAGCAAAAGCAGTTGGTTTTTGTATAGCAGATAGACTAAGTGATGCGTATTTAGGAAATAAAGAAACAGGACTTTTTTTCTCTGGTACAAATGGATACAGACTTACTGGACTTATCTCAGTAAAAGAACTTTTAACAAAACTAACGCAAGGCGAATAATTACCTAATGCTTCGTCTGTTTTTTCTCTTTTTAGCACTTGCTCTTTCACTGAGCGCATTAACAAATAAGGAACTTCTTAATCGTGCAAACGATTTTATGAAGTCTAAGAGTAAGAGTGATCACTTTCGTGCTTATAATGACTATAAAAATATCTATCTTCGCTCTATCATGCAAGAAGATAAAAAACTTCGTATAAATGCCTTAAAAGGTATTTTGAATAGTGGTACTAAACTTCACATTGATATTGCAACATATAGAAAAGAACTTCTTACTTTAGATACAAAAAAAACTAAAGCACCAGTTGTTAAACAAACTATAAAAGCATATCTTCCAGCAAATAAAAATAAGAATACTATTAAAATAAAATCATCAAATAAACTTAAATCTATTGGGTTTGAAAATGACAAACTTGTTTTACGTTTTGATAGTATTGTTGGTTCTAAACAAATTAATTATTTTACACTTTATAATGCGAAAGAAAAACAGTTTAGATATGTATTTGATATTTCATCTTCTATGCTTAGTAAGTCAAAAACATTACGAAAAAAAGGAATTAAACGAATTAAACTTGCCCAGTTTAAACCAAATACCCTTCGTTTAGTGATAGAAAATACAAGAAAAATTGATTTAAAATTTTTTCATAAAGAAGAAAAAATAGTTATTAGTTTTAATAGAAATACTTCTCCTTCAATGCAACAGAGAAAAAATAATAAAGAAGAAAAAAAATATACGCCACCCGTACGATTAGATAGAAATAAAATAATAGTTTTAGATGCGGGACATGGTGGTAAAGATCCAGGGGCAATTGGTTATAAAAAATACAGAGAAAAAATTATAGTTATGTCTATTACACATAAATTACGAAAGATTTTAAAATCACGTGGATATAAAGTATTTATGACACGTGATAGAGATACATTTGTAAAGTTAAGTAACAGAACTAAATATGCGAATAAAAGAAGTGCAGATATTTTTATATCTATTCATGCAAATGCAGTGGCAAAAGAGAATGCGCATAAAGTACATGGAGTAGAATGCTATTTTCTTTCTAAGTCAAAATCTAAACGTGCAAAAAATGTTGCAGCAAAAGAAAACTCAGCAGATTTAAGTGATATGAATTATTATGGAAAAGAAAGTTTTTTAAATACTTTAAATTCTCATAATATTGTAGCTTCAAATAAACTAGCAATCGACTTACAAAGAGGAATGCTAGGATCATTAAAAAAGAAATTCAAAGATGTTCATGATGGTGGAGTAAGAGAAGGACCATTTTGGGTGCTTGTTGGTGCTATAATGCCCTCTGTTTTAGTTGAAGTTGGTTTTATTACGCATCCACAAGAAGCAAGAAATTTAGTAAATGTTAGGTATCAGCAAAGGCTAGCACAAGGTCTAGCCGATGGAGTTGAGAG
>NZ_JAEMVA010000033.1 GCF_029215955.1 Sulfurimonas sp. SAG-AH-194-I05 | reverse complement strand
ACAAAAAAATGCTGTAATAGTTGATGAACTCGAAGAAAATGCTAAGCTACTTGCAGAAATCGAAAAGGGAAAGGTTGAAAAACCAAAGAATTTTAAACTTCCTTCTGTAGATTTTTTACAAAAAAAAGATAGTAAAGCACAGGTGATAGATGAAACAGAACTTGATGATAAAATTCGTTACCTTATAGAGAAATTAGCACATTTTAAGATAGAAGGTGATGTTGTTCGAACATATGCAGGACCTGTTGTTTCTACATTTGAATTTAAACCAGCTGCAAATGTAAAGGTAAGTAAAATTCTAAATTTGCAAGATGATTTAGCAATGGCACTCTCAGCTGAAACTATACGTATTCAAGCTCCAATACCAGGAAAAGATGTTGTTGGAATAGAAATACCTAATGCTACTGTCGATACAATTTATTTACGAGAGTTACTTGACTCTAAACTTTTTAAAGATTCATCATCTCCTTTAACCATTGCCTTAGGAAAAGATATTGTAGGAAAGCCATTTATTACAGACTTGAAAAAACTCCCTCATCTTTTAATAGCAGGAACAACAGGAAGTGGTAAAAGTGTTGGTATCAATGCAATGATACTTTCTCTTCTTTATAAAAATTCGCCAGACCAATTAAGACTTCTTATGATTGATCCTAAAATGCTAGAGTTTTCTATTTATAATGATATTCCACATTTATTAACTCCCGTTATTACTAAACCTAAACAAGCTATTGTAGCACTGAGTAATATGGTCTCTGAAATGGAAAGACGTTATGAGCTTATGGCAGAGACTCGAACAAAAAATATTGAAAATTATAATGATAAAGCTGCACGTAATGGCGGTGAACATTTTCCATATATCGTTGTTGTTATTGATGAACTTGCGGACCTTATGATGACAAGCGGTAAAGATGTTGAACACTCGATCGCTAGACTTGCTCAAATGGCGAGAGCTTCTGGGATTCATTTAATTGTTGCTACACAAAGACCATCGGTAGATGTTGTTACTGGGCTTATTAAAGCAAACTTACCATCACGAATATCATACAGAGTAGGGCAGAAAATTGATTCTAAAATTATTTTAGATCAAATGGGAGCTGAATCACTTCTTGGAAAAGGTGATATGCTTTTTACACCTCCTGGTTCAACAGGTTTAGTAAGATTACATGCTCCATGGAGTACAGAAGAAGAAATAGAAGAAATAGTAGAATTTATTAAGTCACAAAGAGAGCCTAACTATGATAAAAGTTTTTTAGTTGAAGAAAATGAAACTATTAACTCAGGAACAAGAGATTCTTACGAAGAACTTGACTCTTTATATGAAGAGGCAAAAAATGTTGTACTTACAGATAGAAAAACTTCTATTTCCTATTTACAAAGAAAACTTCAAATCGGCTATAACCGTTCAGCTCGAGTCATCGAGCAATTAGAAAATGAGGGTATCTTGTCTGCTCCAAATACTAAGGGACTTCGAGAAATACTTTAAATGACACAAGCACATTTAACATTTCAAAAAAATGTCAACTCATTTACTGTTCATGTATTAAATTTAGAAAAATTAAGTGTTGTACAGATTCAAGAATTAGAGTTATTTGTCCAAAACCGTAAGGGTATTTTTGATTTTCATACATATAGTTTTGTACTTCAAAAAAGAATCGAGTTCTTAGAATTTAAATCACTTCTAATGCATGCCAATATAAATGCTGTATGTACGGAAGTATGCATTGTTGAGAAAGAAAGATGGAGAGTGGGTTTTGGTCAATATAAGGGAATGCACTATAGCGATATACCTAGTTCCTATTTATTATGGTTAAAAACAAACTACCATGGTCCAGATGAAGCATATATTGACAGTGAATTAAAAAAACGTAAATTATAAATCTATATGTTACAAATATCTACAAAATACTTTAAAAAATAAATTATAATGTTTCATTTTGTATCATATATGAATTGATTGCTTATCTTTAGATATAATCCCATTAAATTAATTTAACAGGAATAATAATGGCATTTTTAGAAGATTATAAAGCACATGTTGCTGAACGTAAAGCACTAGGCGTTCCCCCTCTTGCACTTTCAACTGAACAAACAGCGCAAGTAATTGCGTTGATTAAAACAGAATGTACTGATGAACTACTTGACTTGCTTACGAATCGTGTAGCACCTGGTGTTGATGATTCAGCGCAGGTAAAAGCAGCTTTTTTAAATGAAATTGCAGCGAAAAATATTACAGTAGCTGCAATCTCTGCTCCAAGAGCAGTTGAAATGCTAGGCATGATGTTAGGCGGATTTAATGTTCTCCCTATGATTAATGCTCTTACTTCTACTGATACAGAAGTTGTTGATACAGCTGTTGCTGCACTATGTAAAACTCTTTTAGTTTATGACGCATTTAATGATGTTGAAAAACTACATAAGGAGGGGAATCCACATGCTACTAAGGTTTTAACTTCATGGGCAAATGCTGAATGGTTTACTTCTAAAGCACCAATTCCAGAAGAAATAACGATTACAGTTTACAAGGTTCCAGGTGAAACAAATACTGATGATTTATCTCCCGCATCAGAAGCTTTTACTCGTTCAGATATTCCTTTACATGGTAATTCACTTCTCGTTAACAGAATGGACAATCCACTTGACACACTTAAAGAACTTAAAACTAAAGGGAACCCAATTGCTTATGTTGGTGATGTTGTAGGAACTGGTAGTTCACGTAAGTCTGGTGTTAACTCTGTTCAATGGCACTTAGGTGTTGATATTGACGGTGTTCCAAACAAACGTACGGGTGGTGTTGTTCTTGGGCAAACTATTGCTCCAATTTTCTTTGCTACATGTGAAGATTCAGGTGCTCTTCCATTAGAGCTTGATGTTTCAGGAATGGAAACAGGAGATATTGTTACACTTTTCCCTTATAAAGGTGAAGCACATAAAGATGGAAAATGTATTTCTACTTTTAAATTAACTCCTAATACTATTACTGATGAAGTTCAGGCTGGTGGTCGAATTCCATTGATTATTGGTCGTGGTCTTACTTCTAAAGCTCGTGGTGTTCTTGGTATGGGTGCATCTGATGCATTCTTAACTGCTGAGCAACCAGCAGATACAGGTAAGGGTTACACGCTTGCTCAAAAAATGATTGGTAAAGCTTCTGGTCTGGCTGGTGTTTGTCCAGGTATGTATGTAGAGCCTGAAATGAATACTGTCGGTTCTCAAGATACTACTGGACCAATGACAAGAGATGAGATTAAAGAACTTGCTGCACTTGGTTTCAATGCTGACCTTGTACTTCAAACTTTCTGCCATACTGCGGCATATCCAAAACCATCGGATGCTGAGATGCATGCTAATTTACCTGCATTTATTTCTAACCGTTCTGGTGTTGCATTACGTCCAGGTGATGGAATTATTCATTCATGGTTAAATAGAATGGTTCTTCCAGATAGTGTTGGTACTGGTGCTGATAGTCATACACGTTTCCCAATTGGTATCTCTTTTCCTGCTGGTTCTGGTGCTGTTGCATTTGCCGGTGTTACTGGTGCCATGCCTTTGAGTGTTCCAGAATCTGTACTTGTTAAGTTTAGCGGTGAAATGCAACCAGGTATCACACTTCGTGACCTTGTAAATGCGATTCCTTATGTTGCTATCCAACAAGGGCATTTAACAGTTCCAAAAGAGGGAAAAATAAATGTATTTGCTGGTAGAATCATGGAAATCGAAGGTTTACCTGATTTGAAAGCTGAACAAGCATTTGAACTCTCCGATGCTTCTGCTGAGCGTTCTGCTGCTGCATGTACAGTTCTTTTAAATACAGCTCCAGTTGAAGAATATTTAAAATCAAATGTTACTTTACTTAAAGCTATGGTTAAAGATGGTTATTCTGATGCTACAACATTAGAGCGTCGTATTGGTAAAATGGAAGAATGGTTAGCTAATCCTACTCTTATGACTCCAGATGCTGATGCTGAATATGCTGCTGTGATTGAGATTGATTTAAATACAATTACTGAGCCAATTCTAGCTTGTCCAAATGATCCAGATAATGTTAAATTATTATCTGAAGTTGCTGGAACGAAGCTTGATGAAGTTTTCTTAGGTTCTTGTATGACTAATGTTGGTCACTACCGTGCTGCTGGTGAAATCATGAGAGGTGAGGGCAAGCATAAAGTTGAGAAGTTTTGGATTGTTCCACCAACAAAAATGGATGAGCAACAACTAATCAATGAAGGTTACTATGATGTTTATAATGCTATTGAAGCAACTACAGAAGTTCCAGGTTGTTCTTTATGTATGGGTAATCAAGCATCTGCTCGTAAAGATTCAACAGTTTTCTCAACTTCAACACGTAACTTTAATAACCGTTTAGGTAAAGGAACTCAAGTATTCTTAGGTTCAGCAGAACTTGCAGCAATGTGTGCAAAACTTGGAAAAATACCTACAGTTAAAGAATATATGGACTTTGTACCTGCAAAAATTGCTGGCAAAGAAGATAAAATATATAAATACCTTAACTTTAATGAAATTGAAGGTTATGCCTTAGAAGAACGTACAATTGCTGAAGATAAATATGGAATCACTGTTAAACCAGTATAAGACATATCTTTCCATCTCTTTTGGGAGATGGAAAAAGTTAATTAGTTTTTAATCTCCAACTACATCAAAATCACGTGGATAGTCTGCTATAAAAACCTCTTTATCTATTTTAATATTTTGCTTTTGCTTTGTAAAAGTAATTTTTACATTATTTTCAAATGAATCAATATATGCAATAGCTTGTATAAAATCATCTTGAATTGTTATAATAAATTGAGATTCCATATAATGTGCTTCATAAGTAGTATCATTTATTTTTTTTGCATTACGAATCATTTTAAAAAAATCAAAACTTGATTCTATTTTTCTAATAATCACTTGTTCTATCTCAGGCTCAACTACGACTACTCTGTATTGATTAATATAAATGTCTTTTACTATAGGCGTTTGATAATTCCATAGAGCATTTTGTGGCTTTTTAGCTTGAACATAACCTTCATAACTGATAGATACATTTTTATCGTCTGTTACAGTTTGTGAAAAATTTGCTTGGAATGAATAAATAGTGTCTAAAGAAGCAAATGCAATACTTGAATAGAGCAGAGGTATAAATAATAATTTCATTTGAATCCTTTGTTTGGTAAATTATAGCTAAGAGATCATTTACATATTATATAATATTATTCTAATAAAACACCATTTATCTAATTGTAACCGTTCCTATGATAAAATGGGAGCAGTTTAACATAAGGTATTACATTGCTACAATCATTAATGGGTAAAATTTTCGGAACTGCTAACGATAGAGAAATTAAAAAGTATTTAAAACGTATACAAAATATTAACGCTTTAGAAGTAGAATATGAACCATTAAGTGATGATGCACTTAAAGAGCGTTTTACGGCATTGAAAGTAAGCGTACAATCTGAAGAAAAAAGCTTAAATGATGTTCTTGCTGATTCATTTGCAATTACACGTGAAGTAAGTAAGCGGGTTCTCAGTATGAGACATTTTGATGTGCAACTCATTGGAGGAATAGTTCTTCATGAAGGTCGTATAGCTGAAATGAAAACAGGTGAAGGGAAGACTCTTGTTGCAACACTTGCAATTGTGTTAAATGCTATGGCTGGAAAAGGTGTGCATTTAGTGACCGTAAATGATTACTTAGCTTCTCGTGATGCTGATGAAATGGCTCCTCTTTATAATTTTCTAGGGTTTTCTGTCGGAACAATTTTAGAAGATATGCGTGAAGATAATGCAAAAAAAGAAGCATATGAAGCAGATATTACTTATGGAACAAATAATGAATTTGGTTTTGATTATTTAAGAGACAATATGAGCTATTCACATGATTCAATAGCACAAAAATCACATTCTTTTGTTATTGTAGATGAAGTTGATTCCATTTTAATTGATGAGGCAAGAACACCTTTAATTATTTCAGGTCCAACAGACAGAAATATGCAAGACTATGCAGATGCTAATCAAATGGTACTTAAAATGACAAAAGATGAGCATTTTACAGTTGATGAAAAAGACAAGGTTGTTTTGATTACCGAAGAGGGTATTACAAAAGCCGAAGAATTATTTGAAGTTGAGAATCTTTACAGCGCATCGAATGCAACACTGCCTCATATAATTGACCAAGCTTTAAAAGCAAATTATTTATTTGAAAAAGATGTTGATTATGTTGTAAATGATGGTGAGGTGATTATCGTCGATGAGTTTACTGGTCGTTTAAGTGAAGGACGACGATACTCAGAGGGATTACACCAAGCATTAGAAGCAAAAGAAGGTGTAGAAATTAAAGAAGAAACACAGACCTTAGCTGATATAACATTTCAAAATTACTTTCGCATGTATGATAAACTAGCAGGAATGACAGGAACAGCTGAAACAGAAGCTACTGAATTTTCTCAAATTTATAAACTTGATGTTGTCTCTATTCCTACAAATGTCCCTATTGGACGAAAGGATTTAAATGACCTTATTTATAAAACAGAAGAAGAAAAATTTTCCGCTGTTATAGATACTATTAAAAAGCTCTCTAAAACAGGACAACCTATTTTAATTGGTACTGCGTCTATTGAAAAATCTGAACTCTTACATAGTGTTCTTAAAAAAGAAAAAATAGCGCATACAGTTCTTAATGCAAAAAATCATGAACAAGAGGGAAAAATCATTAAATCTGCTGGTTCTAAAGGTGCTGTGACTATTGCAACAAACATGGCTGGTCGCGGTGTCGATATTAAAGTAAGTGATGAAGTTAAGGAGCTTGGTGGTTTATATATTATAGGTACAGAGAGACATGAAAATAGACGTATTGATAATCAACTACGTGGGCGTTCTGGTCGTCAAGGTGATGCTGGAACCACACAATTTTATTTATCATTAGAAGACAACCTTTTACGTATTTTTGGCTCCGATAAAATTAAATCTATCATGGAAAGACTTGGTGTTGAAGATGGCGAATATATAGAATCTAAAATGGTGACTCGTGCGGTTGAAAAAGCACAAATGAAAGTTGAAAACATGCATTATGAAGGTCGTAAGCAAATTGTTGAATACGATGATGTAGCAAATGAACAAAGAAAGATTGTTTATAAATTCAGAAATCAACTCCTTAGTAAAGAGTATAATATTGCAAGTAAAATTAATGAAATCAGAGGTGAATATTTAGTACATGTACTCCTAATGTCTGATGTTTTTGATGGTGATTCCCATGAAGACTTTAATCTTAAAAAGCTTGTAGAACTTTTAAAAGAAGAAATCAATCTAGATATAGAAATTCAAAGCCTTGAAAATCTTGAGTATGATGCACTTTTAGAAAGTTTAATTACTGTGGTGAAAAAATCTTATGAAGATAAAATGTCTGTATTAGATGATACTATTCGTATGGAAATTGAAAAAGAATTTTATTTAAAAGAATTAGACAGTGCATGGAGAGAACATCTTTATGCGATGGACACTATGAAAACAGGAATTCGACTACGTGCATATAATCAAAAAGATCCTTTAGTAGAGTATAAAAAAGAAAGTTATAATCTTTTTGGTGAATTAATAAATGATATCAAGTTTAATACGATCAAAACTTTGCAAATTATTCAGTTTAAGATGGATTCTGCAGAAGAAGAAGCAGCTAAAATTGCCGAAGATTTAGTGCAAAAACAAAAACTTCAAGAATCTCAAATGAAACTTAATATGTCAAATCAAGATATTATTTCTGAAAAAAAAATTGCAAGAAATGACCCTTGTCCATGTGGAAGTGGAAAAAAATATAAACAATGTTGTGGTAAGAGTGGACCTAAAAAAGGTGTATTTGCTTCTTGAAAAAAAGTATTGTAAAGTATTTAGTTAAGCGCTTTTTACGTTTTGATAAAGACCAACCATTTATATTCCTTTCTGCTCTTTTAGCATTTTTAGGAATCTCCTTAGGCGTAGCAGTACTTCTTATTGCTATGGCACTTATGAATGGCTTTGACAATGAGTTTAAGAAAAAGCTCACTACTATGAATTATCCATTAACTATAATTCCTAAATTTTATGCTTCTGTAAATGAAGACCTCCTTATAGATTTAGAGTCTCAATTTCCTTCTCTCTCTTTTAGTCCTTATATTCAAGCAAATATTATGGCTCGGAGTGGTTCAAAACTCGAAGGTGGTTATCTTTTTGGTGTGAACTTTAAAGATGAAATAGCGGTAAATGAAGTTATTAAAAAATCCCTTAAGAATTTAGATGTTGGTAAATTTGGTGTAATCATTGGTAAGGGTTTACAAAAAGATTTCAACCTTTACACGGGTGATAGACTCATGTATGTTTTTACAAATTTAGAACCAGGTGGGCTTTCAGTATCACCAAAGATTAAAAGATTTAAAGTGAAAGGTATTTTCGATTCTGGTTTAACTGCTTATGATAAAGCATATAGTTATACAACCCTCGCTTCATTACAAGCTATGCTTCATATGCCATCAAATCAATATGATGGTATTCATATTTATTCAGATAATCCACATGAAGATATTATAAAAATTAAAAAAATATTACCAGAAAATGTAATTATAAAAGGTTGGTGGCAAGATAATGTTAACTTTTTTGCTGCATTAGAGTTAGAAAAAGCATCATTATTTATTGTTTTAATGCTAATTATTCTTATTGCATCCATTAATATTATATCTTCATTATTGATGACTGTCATGAATAGAAGAGGTGAAATTGCTTTATTATTATCATTAGGAGCAACAAAAAAAGAGATTAAAAAAACTTTCCTTTTTCTTGGTATTGTTATTGGAGTTGGTGGAATTTTAGCTGGAATAGTTTTTGGAATGAGTTCTATTTGGATTTTAAGTACATTTGAGATTATTTCTTTACCTAAAGATGTTTACCCAACATCTACATTGCCATTAGACTTAAGTATAAAAGACTTTATTCTCATAGTCGTTGGTTCTTTTGGAATTGTTATAGCCTCTGCATATTATCCAGCTAAAAAAGCTAGTGAGGTTGATGTCTTGACTGTATTAAGAAATGAATAGTTTATTTTGTAGTATTGTTTTCTATATTACTTATAAGGTAGTACGGTAAAGTAAGCGTTCTTAAAATAATATTTAGGGGAGCAACTACAATATCTTTTGCCAATACAGATTCTACAGTCGGATTATTCAATGCTCCTTTAACACTGAGTGTTGTAGATATATTTTCTTTGTCAAGGAGAATATAGCCAACAAGTGGTACTTGAGATACATGACTTCCTAAAGCAGATTTTAAATTTAATTCTATGTTAATTGTATTTTTTTTGAGATTAACATTTCCTTTCCCTGCAATATCAAGTTCCTGAGAATTAAGATAGATATTATCAATATTAAATACGCTGTTTAGTGAGGTAAAACTCATATAAGCTGTTTTTATTTTTAATCCATCATCTGTGTATCCAGGTGTTGAGAAAGTAACCAGTGATGGAATTGTATTTACGAAGGCAAGAATATTGTTGAATACCTTATAGTCAAGCATGACGGTATCTTTTACTCTAAAGAGGCCCTGATACTCATTGACATCACCTGTCATCGTAAATTCAAATGTACCATTTTTAAATTTTGACAATGAAAATAAATTTTCCATAAAAATATCATTAAAATACATTCCATAAGCATTCAATTTTTTATCTTCTATCTTTAATCCTGATACTCCATCTTTATGTAATAAGCATGCAGTTAAAGTATTGTTATCATAGTAAAGATAAATATTATCTGAGAGTACCTTTCTTTTGTCACTAATGTAAAGATAAGAATTTTTAGCATGTATAAAAACTTTTGTATTAGTAGTATTTGTATCTGATTTTTGATTTAAACTATTAATTATAGCAACGATAGCGCTTGTATTGAATCCAAGATTTTTTATCTGAATAAGAATATCTTTATCATGTTCTATATTTATGGTTATATCTTCATTGATTTTCAAATTACTTTGCATAGTTTTTGTGTTAATTTGAGCACTTATTATATAGTCATCAATTTTCTTTTTTTCTTGGACTATGAGTTTGTAAGGGTAATGAATGTTTGCCTTGAGTGTAATATTTTTTTTCTTTTTTTTCTTTTGTAGTATAACATTTCCGGATGTTAGAAAATATTTTTTTAAAAAAGGAGAATTAATTGAAGAATGTGCGAGAGATTCTAGTTCAAAATTCCAAATATTAGTATTATATTGAAAATTCATTTTCATATCAGGTGAGGATATAAAAAGATTGCCATCTTTTTTTGTAATTTCAAAGTTTACTTTATTTTGATTGAAATAAAGTAAACCGAGGTTCTTATGAGATAGTCGCATCCTTCGTGTAATAATAGTCCCTGCTTCTTTTTCAAATGAATATGTTGCAGAGAGTTTACTTTTAATAAGATTGTCTATATTTATATAAAATTCTTTTACAGATAGTTGCTTTTGATTCATTGTAATAGCAAATGGATTTATAAATCCATTTTGTTTCTTATATAAAAAGTTTATTTTTTCTTTGGATGTTATTTGAAAATATTTATCATACTTAATATTGAGATTTAAAGAAGGTTTTTTCAAAGTTATTATATCTGTATCTAAAGAAATAGGCTCTATATTTAGATCAATAATTATTTTATTTAAATCAATTTTACCCAAAATATTAAGTTCTGCTATATTTTTAATTTTTACAAATGTTTTTGGTAAAGAAATTTTTAACGTATCTATATTAAAGGGGAGTGAAATTTTATTTATTTCTAATTCTAGGTCTTTGTATAGCCAGTTTGATTTAGAAAGGAAAAACATATCTTTCTTTGGAGATATAATATAAGTAGCTTTTACTTTTTTACTCTTTAGTGCTACCTTCTTGTCCTTTAACAAGAATGAAGTTATATTAAATAGAATTTTTCCTTCAGATTTTGAAGCATTGTAAACCACGTTTACATCACTTTTCATAATATTTTTATATTGGGCTTTCATTTGTGGAATTCTTACATCATAATTATCTATATAAATAGTAGTGTTTAAAACATCTATGTCATACCCGCGATACGTAAAGTTAGCTTTTTTTGTAAAAAATGTACCATGTGCATCTACTTTTATATTTCTAAGTCCAACTTTAATCGTTAAGTCTGTTTGTGTAACACCTGTATTTTGAAGAAAGGGAACATTTATTTTGTATTGCTTGAGAATGGAAAGTGTATTTTTGTTGAGCTTACCATCAAAAAGCAAGCGAAGTGTTAAAAGCTCTTCCTTTTTTGTAAAGTCAATTTTCAACCAACTAGCACCAAGTTTCGCTTTATACGTATATGTTTGTTTTGGATATATTTTTAAAATACCATTTTCAAAAACTATATTTGTCTCTTTGCTATGTATAGAATCTAACTTTTTATGATAAGCATAGTTTAAATCATATCCTGTTACATTTGCATAAATATTTTTATAAGCATTTTTTGTATTATTTAAGTCAACCCAACCATGGAAGCTATTTATCTGTAATGTAGAAAAATCTATAGCTTCATAAGCCCAATATTTTACGTCTTTATGAAGATTTAACAACTCCATCATATAAACTATACTTTTAATCTCTTTTTTTTGTAATACTTTATAGGTTAATGTATTGTTCTCAAAATGTGTGAGTACATTTAAATGAAGTTCATCATTAATATTTATAAAAAAAAGAAGAGGTAATAGAATTATCAATGGTGCTAAGAAAAATATTTCCATCGAGTTTTATATTTCTATTTTTATCTTGCATGTGGGTTATTTTAATTATTAAGTTTGTGTGGTCATATAATAGTTTTGCCTTTATACTTAAGTCTGGGGTATTAATATAAAATGATCCATTTGCATTTCTAACATATTTTAAAGATGCAGTAATATCATTATATGAAAGTTTCTTAATGCTAATTTTTTCTATAAGATTATAAAAGTTTGCTATTTGAGATAAATAATTAAATATGCTATTTACTTCAAAAGTAGATGAAATATCAGTTTTTTCTTTTATTTTTATTTCTTTAATCGAAATATCTAGACTTTCATTCCATTTTATGTATAATTGTTTGGCTTGAAAATTTGGTAAAGATATATTTTCTATATATAAACCATTTTGTAAAACTATAAATATGGTACAAAATGTTAAAAATAAAAACAATAGGAAACTTGTAAGAATGAAATATATTTTAGATATGGTGTTAATAATTATTTTATCGTTCATGTACTACCTAAATAAGCCTATGCAAACCACAGATATAATTCATATACCAAAGGGTTCAATTAATAATATTATAACACAATTGGCAAAACAAAATAACAACGTAGGTAAACTTGATGCTTTGATACTAAGGGTATTAGGTTCACCTCAAAGTGGATGGATTAATATAAATGAAAAAACACTAACAAAGGCAGATTTTTTATATAAAATTACACATGCCAAAGCAGCACTTCAAAATATTACACTTGTTCCTGGTGAGACCACGTATATATTTTTAAATCAATTAGCAAAAAACCTTCATTTAGATAGAAAAAAGTTACAAAATGCATATGATTTTTATTCTGTACATAAAGAGGGTGCCTTTGTACCTAATACATATAAGATACCATTAGCAATAAATGAAGACAAGCTAATTAAGCTACTGTTAGAACAATCTTTGAGACAAATGAAGTCTATATCTCTTAAATTATTTGGATTGTATGATGAGAAAAAATGGTTTCAATATGTAGCAATTGCTTCTGTTATTCAAAAAGAATCAGCGAGTATTGAAGAGATGCCAATCGTAAGTTCTGTTATACATAATAGAATTAAAAAAGGTATGAGGCTACAGATGGATGGCACTTTGAATTATGGAAAATATTCACATGTAAAAGTTACTCCAAAGCGTATTAGAGAAGACAGGAGCGTGTTTAATACTTATAAGCATAAGGGAATTCCAAAAATACCAGTTTGTAATGTTAGTCTTGATGCTATTCGTGCAGCAATATTTCCTGCAAAAACAACACACCTGTATTTTATGAAATCTAAGAAAGGAACACACGATTTTACAAGTAACTATTCTACCCATTTAAAGAATATTAATCGTGCTACAAAATGAAACATTGATAATCTAGGTTATTTAAGTTTTTAGTATCACAACCCTTTGTTACCTATCTTATTGTATTATCATAATGTAAATTTCTGTGGAGTTAAATCGACCAGCAGAGATAAAATATTAATATTAGGACAAACAATGTCAAAAATCATTTGGTCAAAAATCGACGAAGCTCCCGCTTTAGCTACATATTCATTATTACCTATCGTTAACGCGTTTACTAAAGCTGCTGGCGTAGAAGTAGTCGTAAGTGATATTTCACTTTCAGGTCGTGTTCTTGCAACATGGGATCTTGCAAAAGACGAATTATCTGAACTAGGTAAAGTGGTTTTACAAGAGGATGGAAATATTATTAAACTTCCTAATATCTCTGCTTCTGTTGGTCAACTTAAAGATTGTATCGCGGAACTTCAAGGTCAAGGCTTTGATATTCCAGCGTATCCTGAAAATCCAGCAAATGCTGAAGAAGAAGCTATTCAAGCGAAATATTCTACTTGCTTAGGTTCTGCTGTAAATCCTGTACTTCGTGAAGGTAACTCTGATAGACGTGCTGCTAATGCAGTTAAAAAGTTCGCTCAAAAAAATCCACATAAACTACGTGCATTTCCAGAAAATCCTAAAGCATATGTTGCTCATATGGAAGGAAATGGAGATTTCTACGGTAATGAGAAATCAGTTACAGTAGAAAAGAAGCAAAAAGTTACAATCGCACTTAACGGTAAAGAATTAGCTACTATCGATACAGTTGACAGTGAAATCCTTGATGGTACATTTATGTCAATTTCTAAGCTTAATACTTTTTATGCGAAAACAATTGAAGATTCTGTAAAAAATGATGTTCTATGGTCTTTACACCTTAAAGCTACAATGATGAAAATTTCTGATCCTATTATGTTTGGCCATGGTTTTACTGTTTTCTTTAAAGATGTATTTGCTAAATATGCAGATGTATTTGCTGCGCTTAATGTTGCTCCAAATCAAGGTATGTCAGATTTAGAGAAAAAAATCGCTGGTCATGCTAAAGAAGCTGAAATCAAAGCAGCATTCTTAGCAGTGGTTGAAGGTGATTCACCAAAAATTGCTATGGTTGATTCTGATAAAGGTACAACAAACTTTAATGCATCTAACGATGTGATCATTGATGCATCTATGCCAGTTGTTGTTCGTGAAGGTGGTAAGCAATGGGACAGAACAGGAGCTGCAGTAGAATGTGTTGCTGTTATTCCTGATTCTACTTACGGTATGTTTCACGCTGAGATGGTAGCAGACTGTGTTAAAAATGGTCAGTACGATGTTACAACTATGGGAACAATGCAAAATGTTGGTCTTATGGCACAAAAAGCGGAAGAGTACGGTTCTCACCCAACTACTTTTGAACTTGCAGAAGCTGGTACTGTTACAGTAACTGGTTCAATTGACGGTGAAATGATGTCTTTTGAGTGTGAGGCTGGCGATATTTGGAGAATGTCTCGTGTTAAAGATATTCCAATCAAAGACTGGGTTCGTTTAGCAGTTGAGCGTGGTCAAATAGAAAAAGTTCCTGTTATCTTCTGGTTAGATAAAAACCGTGCGCACGATGCAGAGATGACAAAAAAAGTAAATACTTACTTAGCAGATTTAGACACAACTGGTTTAGATATTCAGTTTATGAATGTTACTGATGCAACACGTTTTACAAATGCTCGTGTACGTGAGGGTAAAATGACTATCGCTGTAACTGGTAATGTTCTTCGTGATCACCTTACAGATATGTACCCAATTCTTGAGTTAGGAACATCTGCAAAAATGCTTTCTATCGTTCCTTTATTAGCTGGTGGTGGACTGTATGAAACTGGTGCTGGTGGATCTGCTCCTAAGCACGTTGATCAATTTTTAAAAGAAGGTCACCTTCGTTGGGATTCTTTAGGCGAAATTTTAGCACTTGCTGAATCATTACGTTTCTTAGGTATTAAAAATTCTGATGCAAAACTTACTGCTTTAACTGCAGGTCTTGATGTTGCTAATGATGCATACCTTGACAACAACAAAGAGCCGGGTAGAAAAGTTGGTCAACCAGATAACAAAGCTTCTCACTTCTTCGTAGCGCAGTATTGGGCAAAAGCACTTGCTGAGGGCGACAATGCTGAACTAGCTGCTAAATTTGCTCCAGTTGCGGCTTCACTTATTGAAAATGAAGCAAAAATTATTGAAGAGTTACTTTCTGTTGAGGGTAAAGCACAAGATATTGGTGGTTATTTCCGTCCAGATGATGCAAAAGCTGAGCGTGCTATGCGACCATCTGCAACACTAAACGCGATTATTAACGCTATATAATTAAATATATACAATTTCCACATGTTCAACATGTGGAAATAAATAACCTTTGATTTTTAGCTAAGAATACTTAGCTAAAAACCAAGAGTTAAATTTTCAAAAGGAAATAAATGGCAAGTAAAGTAACAGTTATAGGAACTGGAAATTTTGGTTCAACAGTAGCGTTTATATTAGCTATGAGAGGATCATGTCATGAAGTTGTACTTCATGGAAGAAACATAAATGTAGCGAAAGGGAAAGCTTTAGATATGTCTCAAGCAGCAAATGCAGCAAGAGAACACACCATAGTAAGAGCAGCAGAAGGTCCAGAAGATATGGCTGGAAGTCAAATAGTTGTAATAACAGCTGGAGCTCCAAGAACACCTGGAATGAGCAGAGATGATTTATTAACAATGAATGCACAAATTGTAAAAAAATATGCTTTAGAAATTAAAGAACATGCTCCAGGATCAATAGTTATTGTAGTTAGTAATCCTCTTGATGTAATGGCTTATGTAGTACATAAATATACAGGTTTTCCAAGAGAAAGAATTCTTGGAATGGCAGGTATTTTGGACTCTGCAAGGATGGCTCACTTTATTTACGAAAAACTAGGTTATGGAGCAGGGCAAATTCGTGCAACAATTATGGGTGGACATGGTGATACTATGGTGCCATTACCTAAATTTACAACTGTTGCTGGTGTTCCAATATCTGATTTACTTGATTCTGAAGAGATTGGTGAGGTTGTTAAAAAAACAAGAGATGGGGGTGCTCAGATTGTTAACCTTCTCGGTGATGGTTCAGCATATTATGCACCTGCTAAATCAACAGCTGTAATGGTCGATGCAATTCTTAAAGATACAAATCAAATTCATTCATGTGCTGTTATGTTGCAGGGTGAATATGGTTATAATGATATAGTAAGTGGAGTGCCTGTTATGATTGGTGCTAATGGTGTTCAAAAAGTTATTGAGATGACTTTAAATGATCTACAAAAAACTCGATTTAAAAAATCTGTAGCTTCTGTTCAGGAAATGGTTGATTCATTATGTAAAACAGATTTTTTCAATGATTGTGAAGGAGATGAAAATGCGTAAAGTTGGAATAGTTGGAGCAGGAGCAGTAGGTGCTAGTGCAGCATATGCATTAACTTTAATGGGTACATGTAAAGAGATAGTACTTTTTGATGTAGCACCTGGTGTTGCTCAAGGTAAAGCAATAGATATAGCACAAGCAGGATACTATGCACCCCAAGATACGATTGTAACACATGCTGATGCTCCTAGTGATATGAAAAACTGTGATATCGTAGTTATTACTGCTGGCGTTCCTCGAAAACCAGGGATGACACGCGCTGACTTACTTATGATAAATGCAAAAATTATGAAAAGTGTAGTTGGAGATATTATTGAAAACTCTCCAAAAGCTATTATTATTTGTGTATCAAACCCTCTTGATGTTATGAGCTATGCGATTCATAAAATAACTGGATGGAATAGAAATAGAATTATTGGAATGGCCGGAGCACTTGATGGCTCACGCATGGCATACCAAATATCTAAAGTTACTGGTCTAGGTGCAAGCCAAACAGGTAGCTTAGTTATTGGAGATCATGGTGAAAACATGATTCCTCTTCCGAGCAAAGTGCAAGTAGGCGATATTCCCTTAAGTGAATTAGTATCAAAAGAAGACATGGAAGGTATAATAGAGAGAACAAGACTTGGTGGAGCTGAAATAGTGAAATACTTAGGTACTTCTGGTTATTATGGTCCAGGTCGTGCAATAGCACATATGGTTGAAGCTATTTTAAATGATACGCAAGCTATTGTTTCTTCATCTGTTCTTCTTGAAGGTGAATATGGGTACTCAAACGTTACAGTAGGTGTTCCAGTTGTACTTGGAAAAAATGGTATTGAAAAAATCATTGAACTTGAACTTGATGATGCCACAAAAGCAAAATTCAAAATTTCTGTAGATTCTATTCAAAGTGGAATTGATATTTTAACTGAAAATAATTTTTTTAAAGGATAATATTTATGAGTACTCGTATTGAAAAAGACACAATGGGTGATATGGAAGTACCTGTAGATGCTTACTGGGCAGCGCAAACACAAAGAAGTATACAGAACTTTGCTATTGGTGAAGAGACTATGCCTTATGAAATTACAAGAGGGTTTTCTTACTTAAAAAAAGCAGCTGCTTTAGTGAATGCTGATTTAGGAACACTTGATAAAGATATAGCAAATGCAATTGCAGGCGCTGCTGATGATATGTTAGCTGGAAAACTTGACGGAAACTATCCACTTGTTGTATGGCAAACAGGCTCGGGTACACAGTCAAACATGAATAATAATGAAGTTCTTGCAAATCGTGCTTCTGAAATTCTTGGCGCAGACTTTCGCGTAGAAAAACTTGTTCATCCTAATGATCATGTTAACAAATCACAAAGTTCAAATGATACGTACCCAACAGCGCTTCATATTGCTGCAGTTATTGCAGTTGAGACAAAGGTTATTCCTGCAATTAAAAAGCTAAAAGCTACACTAACAGCTAAATCAGCTACATTTGAATCGGTTGTTAAAATTGGTCGTACACACTTGCAAGATGCTACTCCATTAACGCTTGGTCAAGAGATTAGCGGTTGGGTAGAAATGCTTAACAAATGTGAAAAAATGGCTAAAGATTCTCTTGAAGCTGTTCGCGAACTTGCACTTGGTGGAACTGCAGTTGGAACTGGCTTGAATGCACATCCAGAAATGGGTGAGAGAGTTGCTAAAAAAATCAGTGAATTAACTGGTCATGATTTTATTACTGCTCCAAATAAATTTCACTCGCTTACTTCGCATGATGCACTTGTTTATTCTCATGGTGCGCTCAAAGCGCTAGCAGCAGATATGATGAAAATTGCTAATGATGTTCGATGGTTAGCATCGGGTCCGCGTTGTGGAATTGGTGAATTAGAAATTCCTGCAAATGAACCAGGTTCTTCTATTATGCCTGGGAAAGTGAATCCTACACAAGCTGAAGCGGTGACTATGGTTACATGTCAAGTTTTTGGAAATGATGTTGCTATTTCAATGGGTGCATCACAAGGAAATTTTGAACTAAACGTTTTTAAACCTGTTATTGCATATAATTATTTACAAACATGCCGTCTATTAGCTGACTCCATTACATCTTTTAATGATCACTGTGCTGAAGGATTAGAGCCTGTGCACGATAGAATCGATTATTATTTACAAAATTCACTTATGCTTGTTACTGCTCTCAATCCTTATATTGGATATGATAATGCAGCTAAAATTGCGAAAACAGCACATAAAAATAACGCAACTCTTAAAGAAACTGCAATTGACCTAGGTCTTTTAACAGCTGAAGAGTTTGATAAATACGTTATCCCAGAAAACATGACTGCTCCTAAGGCGTAGTGAATTTCGCCAAACCTTATTTTATAGGGATTGTAAGTGCGGTTGACTGCACCTGAGCTCTCTGCTGACATCCATTAAAGTGGAAGGGCATGTGAAACACTAAATGTTTCATCGACAGAGAACATAGCGTTAGCGTAGTGAAAGGGATTTTATTCCTTTTGCGTTCTAATAATAAAAACTTAAGGAGATTAAAATATGAATATACATGAATATCAAGCAAAACAGGTTTTTGCTAAGTATGGTGTACCAGTACCAAAAGGTATTATGGTTGAATCAGTAGATGCAGCAGTTGAAGCTGCTAAAGAATTAGGCGGTCCAGTATGGGTTGTTAAAGCACAAATTCATGCAGGTGGACGTGGTCTTGGTGGTGGTGTTAAACTTGCGAAGTCTTTAGACGAAGTAAAAGCACTTGCAGACGAAATACTTGGAATGACTTTAGTTACGCATCAAACTGATGCTGCTGGTAAACTTGTTCAAAAGCTTTACATCGAAGATGGCGCTGATATTAAAGATGAGCTATACCTTTCTGTTGTTCTTGATAGAAAACTAGAAATGCCTTTAATCATGGCTTCTACTGAGGGTGGAATGAACATCGAAGATGTTGCTGAAAATACTCCTGAAAAAATCATCACGATTCCTGTTGATCCAGCTATTGGATTTTCTGGCTTTCATGGTCGTCAACTTGCTTTTGGCTTAGGTATCACTGACAAAGCAGAACAAAAAAAGATTATTTCTTTTGCAAGTAAATTATTTAAACTTTACATGGAAAATGATGCAGAGATGATTGAAATTAATCCTCTTGTAAGAACAGGTTCTGGAGATTTTATTGCACTTGATGGAAAAATGGGCTTTGATAACTCTGCTCTTGGACGTCAAGCAGAAATTTTAGCAATGAGAGACTTAACAGAAGAAGATGCTGATGAAGTTGAAGCTGCTAAATATGGTCTTTCTTATGTTGCTCTTGATGGTGAAATAGGCTGTATGGTAAATGGTGCTGGTCTTGCAATGGGTACAATGGACACGATTAACTATATGGGTGGAACTCCTGCAAACTTCCTAGACGTTGGTGGTTCGGCTAATGCTGAAACAGTTGCTAAAGGTTTTGAGATTATTCTTAAAAACCCTAAAGTAAAAGCAATTTTTGTTAATATTTTTGGTGGAATTGTTCGTTGTGATCGTATTGCTAATGGTATTATCGAAGCTACTAAAATTACAGATATTCATGTACCTGTAATTGTTCGTCTTGATGGAACCAATGCTCCTGAAGCATCTGAGATTCTTAAAAAAGCAAATATCTCTAACTTAATTGTTGCAGATGATTTAGGTGACGGTGCTGCTAAGTCAGTTGCTGCCGCGAAGCAAGCATAGATAGAAAGGGAGAATAATAAATGTCAATTTTAGTAAATAAAGATACAAAAGTAATCGTTCAAGGTTTCACAGGAAAAGAGGGTTCTTTTCATGCTGAGCAATGTATTGACTACGGTACGCAAATTGTTGGTGGTGTTACACCAAATAAAGGTGGTCAAGAGCATTTAGGTAAACCAGTTTTTAACACTGTTCTTGATGCTGTAAAAACTACAGGGGCTACTGTTTCTATGATTTTTGTCCCACCTGCATTTGTTGGTGACGCTGTAATGGAAGCTGCTGAAGCCGGGATAGAACTTGCTGTAATTATAACAGAAGGTGCTCCGGTTAAAGATATGCAAATGGCTAAAGCGCACGCTACTAAACACGGTATGAAAACACTTGGGCCAAACTGTCCTGGTATTATTACTGCTGATGAATGTAAAATTGGAATCATGCCTGGTATGATTTTCAAAAAAGGTAATGTTGGGCTTATTTCAAAATCTGGTACATTAACATACGAAGGGACAAACCAAGTTGTTAAAGAGGGTTACGGAATCTCAACTGCTGTTGGAATCGGTGGAGATCCAATTATTGGTCTTTCTTACAACCAACTTCTTCCAATGTTTGAGGCGGATCCTGAAACTGAATGTATCGTTATGATTGGTGAAATCGGTGGAGACCTTGAAATTCAAGCCGCTAAACTAATCAAAGAACAAATTACTAAACCTGTTGTTGCTTTTATCGCAGGTCAAACTGCCCCTAAAGGTAAAACTATGGGTCATGCAGGTGCTATTGTTTCAGGTTCTGCTGGAACTGCTAAAGAAAAAATGGAAGCACTAGAAGCTGCTGGTGTTACAGTTGTTGTTTCTCCTGCAGAAATTGGTAAAGCTGTTACTAAAGCTTTAGCTAAATAGTACTTTAAATCTTTAGGTTTTACTAGGGATTTTAAAAAGAGAAAGGGTTACTTATTTTAAGTAACCCTTTTTTTATATTCAATATGCATATTAAATAATATTAATTACATGGTTTACAATAGAAGATTTAATATTTTTTAATATTAAATCTTTATGCTTTCCCAAAAAAAGTCAACATGTCTTTCAAACTGAGTAGATAATGTGTTTGTCGATAAAGAATCAAAACGTAATAATGTTACCTGAAGTCTTATGTAGAATAGGGTGGATAAGAATTCATACGACATTGCCATTGGATCCCCTGATCGAACTAAATTATTTTGCATCATAATAAAAAAACCTTCTGATAATAACTTAATATTCTTATCATGAAATTCGCTCATAAATTGTTCTCTAAGCTCTTTATTTTGAAACAGCTCTATCATTAAGATTCGAAACATACTTTCATTCTC
>NZ_JAEMVA010000032.1 GCF_029215955.1 Sulfurimonas sp. SAG-AH-194-I05 | reverse complement strand
AGAAAATAAGCTACAATCTACTTCGTTGAAAATCCTTGAAGCTACTAGTAGCTCCTGCGGACTTTCGCCTTGTATCTTATAGCTTCTTTTCTCATTTACTATGAAGGTATTTGTGTCCTATTACTTATAAGAAAGATATATTTTTTAACTAACAAAAATATAAGCACTTTTTAGCTAAAATCACTAAAAATATTTTAGGATTTTTATGATAGATTTTAAAGAATTAGTGAAAGAGTATAAAACACCACTTTATATTTATGACTTAGATTATATGCGTGCGCAATACACAGAGTTAAAAGATGCTTTTAAAGCACGAAAATCGATTCTTTGTTATGCTGTAAAAGCAAATTCAAACCTAAGTGTAATTAGACATTTTGCAAAAATGGGAAGCGGAGCTGATTGTGTGTCTATTGGTGAGGTACGTCGTGCTTTTCTTGCTGGAATTCCTTCGTATAAAATTATCTTTTCAGGTGTTGGTAAAACAGATGATGAAATCCGTGAGGCTATAGAGAAAGACATTTTATATATTAATGTTGAGAGCGAAGCAGAACTTGGTCGTATTGAAGGTATTGCAAAAGAGTTACATAAAAAATCACGTATAAGTATTCGTGTAAATCCAAACATAGACCCTCAAACACATCCCTACATTTCTACTGGTTTACACGATAACAAGTTTGGTGTTGATTTAAGTACAGCTAAAAGAATGTATATCAAAGCAAATAATTCTCAAAATTTAGACCCTGTTGGAATTCATTTCCATATCGGCTCACAACTTACGGAGCTTAAACCCATTTATGAATCTGCTGCGATAGTAGCTGATTTAGTGCGATCACTTCAAAATATTAAAATAGAATTGAAATTTTTTGATGTTGGTGGTGGGTTAGGTGTTAAGTATGACAATGAAACACTTATTCCAACATACGATTATGCACAGGCAATTTTAGGAACATTACAAGGACTTGACGTAACTGTACTTTGTGAACCAGGACGTTTTTTAACTGCTAATGCAGGATACTTTGTTTCAAAAGTTTTATATGAAAAACAAAATGGTGAGAAAAAATTCGTTGTTATTGACGGCGCTATGAATGATTTACTTCGTCCAGCATTGTACAGCGCATATCATAAAATAGAAGCTATAACCGACTCAAAGTCTGCCCCTCGTGCTGTTGATATTGTCGGACCAGTATGTGAGAGCGGTGATTTTTTCGCAAAAGATTACGAACTACCAGAATTAGAACATAATGACTTGGTGGTGGTTCATAGTGCAGGTGCCTATGGTTTTGGAATGGGAAGTAACTACAATACACGTGGAAGAAGTGCTGAAGTTGCACTTGAGGGTGGTGTGTCTCGACTCATTCGAAAACGTGAGACCTTTGATGACATAATTGCCTTAGAAAAAGAATTTTTGGACTAGGGCTAGAAGTTGTATTTTATTGATGTTCAAGGGACTTTAATTAGCGATGCTGATAAATCACCTATAGAGGGTGCAATAGACTTTATCGATAAGCTCAATGAAGAAAGAATACCGTATATGATTGTGACGAATAATACAAAAAAACAAAGTAAAGTTTTTTATGATTTTTTGCAAGCACAAGGTTTTCATTTTAATGCTCATTCGTATATTGACCCTTTAATGCTTTTAGAATCACATGTGGAAAAAGAAGCAGTAGCCGCGTATGGTGCGAAAGAATTTTTGGATACATTACAATCAATGGACTACACATTAGATTATAAAAATCCTAAAGTAGTTCTTGTAGCAATAAAAGAAGATTTTACTGCAGAGGAATATGCGCAAATGATAGACTTTTTACTTGCAGGTGCTTCTTTAGTTGGTATGCATGCAACATCAATTTATGCGAAAAATACGAAGCGCTATCCTGGGGTTGGAGCTATTTTAAAACTTTTAGAATTTGCGACATCTGTTTCTTATAAAGTTATTGGAAAGCCTAGTAATGCCTTTTATAATGAAGCTTTAGCTATGCTAAAAAAGATGAATCCACATGCTACATTTGCTGATATAACAATGATTAGTGATGATGTAAAGGGTGATTTAGGTGGGGCAAAAGAGCTTGGAATGAAAACAATTTTTGTGACAAGTGGTAAGTATAAAACACAAGAAGAGATAGTACCATTTTTAAAAGAAGAACTTAAACCAGACTTTGTATATAAAAATATGCAAGAAATTTTGGAGAACATAGCATGAAAACGTTAGATGACTGTAGAGTAGCAATAGACTCGATTGATGATGAAATATTAGAGCTTTTAAACAAAAGAATGAAAGTTGTGCATAGAGTTGGTGAAATTAAAAGTGATTCAGGAGGGGCTATTTATAGACCTGAGAGAGAAAAAGCGATTGTAAAGAGACTCTCTAAGCGAAGTAAAAATGTCGAAGGTCTTTTAAATGATAAAGCGATTGAAGCGATATTTTTAGAAATTTTCGCAGTGTCTCGTAACCTAGAACTTCCTGAGAGAATTGCATACTTAGGACCAGAGGGAAGTTTTACACATCAAGCAGCTGAGAGTCGTTTTGGTGCTATGAGTGATTACCTTTCACTTAGGTCTATCCATTCTGTTTTTAAGACATTAGAATCTAAACGTGCAAAATTTGGGGTAGTTCCCATAGAAAATTCTCGTGATGGAATTGTTGGTGAAACACTTGATTTACTTGCAAAATCTTCTGTTAAAATTGTTGCTGAACTTTATATGCCTATACACATGTCCTTTGCGACAAAGGCAAAAAAGTTAGAAAATATTACAAAAATATATTCTAAAGATAAAGGTTTTGGTCAGTGTCGTGACTTCTTAGCTGAACATGGTTTTGTAAATATTGAACAAATTCCAGTAGAATCAACTGCTAAGGCGGCTATATTAGCAAGTGAAGATGAAAATGCGGCTGCAATTTGTTCTCACATTGCAGCAAAACTTTATGGTGTACCAACAATGTTTGAAAACATTGAAGATAATCATGACAGTGCTACACGTTTTGTGATTTTGAGTGATTTTAAAAATGGTAGGAGCGAACACGATAAAACTTCTATTTTAGTGAAGTTACATGATGCAAAAGAATCAGGTTCTCTTGTCCATTTTTTGCAAGATTTTGATGCTCAAAATATTAATCTCTCTAAAATAGAGTCTCGTCCATCAAAAGATGGAAGTGGTTTTGGGTACTGGTTTTATATAGATTTTTTCGGTCATATTGACGAAGAAAAAATACAAAAAGTTTTAGCGAAACATGACGGCGAAGTTACTTGGCTTGGCAGCTATGTTAAAGGCGAGGACTAATGCATAACATGACATATAATTGGCTTGGAAGCTATGTTAAAGGCGAGGATTAAAATGTTACAATTTAATAAAAAACTAGAAAATATTAAAACGTACGAAGCAGGGAAACCTATAGAACTTGTAGTTCGTGAATTTGGCATAGAACCTAAAGATATCGTAAAATTAGCGTCGAATGAAAACCCTTATGGATGTTCTCCAAAAGTACAAGAAGCTGTTCGCAAGATTATTTCAAAAATGGCCTTATATCCTGATGACTCCATGGGTAAATTAAAAAGTGCTTTGAGTAATCGTTTTGAAGTACGTGATGCAAATATTATAATAGGCTCAGGAAGTGATCAAGTTATTGAGTTTTTAATGCATTCTAAGGCAAATGAAAATTCTAAAATTCTAATGAATAGCGTAACCTTTGCAATGTATGAAATTTATGCGAGACATGTGGGTGCCCAAATTATTAGAACACGCTCTCAAGAACATGATTTAGATGCATTTTATACACTCTATAAAAAAGAAAAGCCAGATATTATTTTTCTATGTACGCCAAATAATCCAACAGGGGATGCAATAGATGCAAAAGAAATGTTTGCATTTTTGGACAAGATTGATGGAAATACTTTAGTAGTGGTTGATGGCGCTTATATGGAATATGCTCAAGCTAAAGATAGTAGTAAAAAAGTAGCACCAAAAAGTATTGTAGAATCGTATGAAAATGTTATTTATTTAGGTACATTTTCAAAAGCATATGGTCTTGGTGGTATGCGTACAGGTTATGGTATTGCGCATGCTCAAATAATAAAAGAGCTTTATAAATTACGTCCACCTTTTAATATTACAACGCTTTCTCTTGAAGCGGCTAGTGTTGCTTTAGGTGATGAAGATTTTGTAAATGAAAGCATTACAAATAACTTTTTAGAGATGAAGCGGTATGAAGAATTTGCATCAAAGCAAAATATAGATATAATAAACAGCTATACGAACTTTGTAACATTATGTCTAAGTGATAGATATTCATCATCTGATATTGCGACGAAACTTTTGCAAAAAGGTATGATAGTTCGAGATTTAAGTGGCTATAAAATGAACGCTTTACGTGTTACGGTTGGTACACCTGAACAAAATACTCAATTTTTTAAATTATTAGAAGAACTAATTTAATAGGAACCCAATGGACTTTAAAGCACTTTTTTCACAATTATCTGTTTTATATACAAAACTAACGAAACAACAGCGTATTATTATCGCTGTTGCGATTGCTGGTATTGTTGCATTTTTAATTTTTATGGTTATTTATACAGCAGATAGAAGCACAAAAGATAAGTATGAAGTACTCTTTGATTCGTTAAGTTCTGCTGATGCTGCGAAGGTTATTGCGCAGTTAGAAAAAGATGAAATTCCTTATGAACTTTTAGCAAACAATGTCATTAAAGTTCCAAAAAATGTTGTTTATAAAGAACGCATTACGATTGCCTCTATGGGTATTCCTAAAGATGGTGGTGTAGGTTTTGAGCTTTTTGATACACAAGAGTTTGGAGCTACAAGTTTTGATCAAAAAATCAAACACCTTCGTGCTTTAGAAGGTGAACTCTCTCGTACAATTAATGCATTGAGTCCGATTAATAGTGCGAGTGTGAGTCTTGCTCTTCCTAAAGAAACACTTTTTGTTGCAAAAGAAGTATCGCCAACAGCATCAGTTATGGTAACTTTAGTTGAGGGAAGAAATTTATCTTCACGACAAATTCGAGGTATTAAAAATCTTGTTGCATCGGCTGTTCCCAAGATGACATCATCGAATGTTATGCTTATTAGTGGAGATGGTGAGACACTTGGCGATGAGGATGAAATGGCACAAATGGGTGAGCTTTCATCTGTACAGCAAAAATATAAAACAAAAGAAGAAAAAAAAAGACAAAGAAAAATTATACAAATTATTTCACCTTTTGTTGGCGGTGCAAAAAAAGTGATTGCGCAGGTTAGTATTGAATATGATTTTTCGATTAAAAATTCAACTTCTGAAACTTTTGACCCTGAAAATGTTGTTCGAAGTGAGCAAATTAGTGAAGAAAAACGGGAGGGTGCAGCTAAAGAGCAGATTGGTGGTGTTCCTGGAACTGTTAGTAATATTGGACCGGTTCAAGGGCTTAAGGGAAATACTCCTGGTGAAAAATATGAAAAAAACACAGGTACTACAAACTATGAAGTTGGTAAAACTGTTCAGGTAACAAAGTCTCAATTTGCACGTATAAAAAGAATAACAGCAGCTGTAATAGTTGATGGAAAATACATATATAAACGTGCAGAAGATGGTACACCAACAGATGAACTTGAATATAGTGCACTTGATGAAACCGATCTTCAAGCTTTAACATCTCTTGTGAGTCAATCAATAGGTATTGATACACAAAGAGGGGATTTAATTAGTGTTAAAAACCTACAGTTTAAAAGAGAAGAGGGTCGAATTGGGCAAGATAGTGTCTCTCAAATCCTTGCCCTTAGCGAAGTTTATTTAGCACCATTTAGTGGCTTATTTAAGTACTTATTTGTGTTAATATTACTTTTAATTGTATACAAAAAAGTTATTGTTCCTTTCTCCGCTAAAATGCTTGAGGTTTCTAAAGAAGAAGAAGAACTTGAAAAACCTTTCCTTGACTTAGGAGATGATGAAGATGATGACTTAGTTGAAAAAGTACAAGCAATGCGTAAGAAAGTTGAAGATCAGCTTGGTGTAACAGATGGCTTTAATGAAGATGAACTCAAACATGATGTTTTACTAGAAAAAATTAAAACAATGGCTGAAGATAACGCAGAAGAGATGTCTTCATTGATTGAAGCATTATTATCTGAAGAATTAGAGGGAAGTAAATAATGGACTATAAACTATGACACTTACACCAGCACAGCAAGCAAGCTTTGATGAAATGGGAATGGCAGAAAAAGTAGCGATTTTATTGTTACAACTTGGAGAAGATACAACAGCAGAAATTTTTGGTGGCATGAGTGTTGAATCGATTACTGAGGTTTCGAAGTATATTGCAGGTGGTAAAAGTATAGAACGCGTCATAGCTACTGCAGTCTTAGAAGAATTCCATGCTATTTTTCAGTCTGGTCAATTTATGACTTCAGGAGGTCTCGAGTATGCAAGAGAGCTTTTATATAGAACATTAGGACCAGAAGAAGCGAAAAAAGTTCTCGATAAACTTACTAAAAGTATGCAAAATACACAAAATTTTTCCTATCTTTCAAAAATTAAACCACAGCAGTTGTCTGACTTTATTACACATGAACACCCGCAAACAATTGCATTGATTTTAGCACATATGGATGCTACTGAAGCTGCTGATACTATCGGCTATTTTCCTGATGATTTACGAAGTGAAGTAGCTATGAGAATGGCGAGATTAGGGGATATTTCACCTTCAGTTATTAAAAGAGTTTCAGCTGTGCTTGAGTCGAAGCTTGAATCACTTGCTTCTTATAAAGTTGAAGTTGGTGGAACACGTGCGGTTGCAGATATTTTCAATCGTCTTGGTGCTAAGTCTTCGAAGTCTACACTTGCAACTATTGAGCAGGTTGATGAAGGTTTAGCTACTTTAATTAAAGAGATGATGTTTACCTTTGACGATATGGTTTCTTTAGATAAAACTGCGATTACTGAAACACTTAAAGCTGTAGATAAAGGTGAGCTAATGTTAGCGCTTAAGTCTTCTCCTGAAGAATTAAAAGAGAAATTCTTTTCTGCTATGAGTGAGCGTGCAAGAGATGCTTTTGAAGAAGAGATGCAGTTTCTTGGTGCTGTTAAAATGAAAGATGTAGAAGCTGCACAGAGAAAAATTGTTGAAACTGTAAATGGACTTGCTGAATCGGGTGCAATCCAAATGGGTTCAACTGAAGAGATGATTGAATAGCCATGGCAACAATAATTTCAAGTGACAAAATTTTAAAACATGCTGTATCTTCTTATAATTTTAAAACACTATCTTTAGATGTTAATGTGGTGGAAGAAGAATTTGTATCTGCTTTAGTGCAAGCACCGCAAGAAGAACAAAAAGATACGCTAGAAGAAACTCCTCTCCCTCCAGTGGGTACACCTGAAATTCAAGATGCAAGTATTGATGCTAGTTCTATGAGTCGCAACTCTAAAGATGCACTTATAGAGTCTTTGATGAAAAAAACAGATGAGATGTCTTCTAACTTTATAAAACTACAAATGAAACTAGAAGATAAAGAAGAAGAGTATAAAGTGAATGCACAAGTTGTTCAAGATGAAGCCTTTGCGAAAGGTTTTGAAGAAGGAGTTGCAAAAGCAACACAAGATTCTCAAAATAATTATAAAGATGGTATATCACAGTTTTCTACTTCAATAGTAGCACTCGAAGCAAAGTCAAAAGAGTTTGAAAGTTCTCTTGAAGCGATAAAATCTGACCTTATAACAGCTGCCATAGATATAGCCCAAGAAGTAATCAGTATAGAACTTGAAGAAAATTCTTCAAAGATTGCTACAGTTCTTGGTGAAGGACTTATAAAAGAGCTTCAGGGCGCTTCAAATATAACCTTAAAAGTAAACCCTAAAGATCATGGACCAGTCTCAGAACAAGTAGGAAAACTAGATAATATTAGTATACTCTCAGATAGTGCCATTAGTGAAGGTGGTGTTATCGCAACAAGCGATACAGAAAATATTGATTCTCAAATTTCAAATCGATTTGAAAAAGTAAAAAAAGCAGCATTAAGTGAATAATAGAAACATTAAAGAAAAAAGTATGAAAGAATTAGAAGTCGTTTGTTCAGATATACGTGAAGAAATTTTACGTGTGGTAAGTCAAAATGGTGGGCATTTAAGTTCAACACTTGGTGCTACTGAGCTGATAGTAGCTATGCACAAGGTATTTGATTCAAAAAAAGACCCTTTTATTTTTGATGTTTCACATCAATCGTATGCCCATAAACTTCTTACAGGAAGATGGAAAGAATTTGATACTTTACGTCAGTTTAATGGTCTTTGTGGCTATACAAAACCAAGTGAAAGTGAAGATGATTATTTTGTAGCGGGGCATAGCTCTACTTCTATTTCTTTAGGTGTTGGTGCTGCAAAAGCTATCGCACTTAAGGGTGAACAAGAGATGCGTGTTCCAGTAATCGTTATAGGTGATGGCTCTATGACTGCTGGAATGGTATATGAAGCACTGAATGAACTCGGCGATAGAAAATACCCAATGGTTATTATTTTAAATGATAATGAGATGAGTATTGCCAAACCCATTGGAGCAATTAGTCGCATACTTAGTTCGGCAATGGCAGGACCCTTTTACCAAAAGTTTAAAAAACATACTGAAAATTTTGTCGATAATTTTGGTGAAAGTGCACATTATATTGCTAAACGCTTTGAAGAGGGGCTTAAGCTTATTACCCCCGGACTTATGTTTGAAGAGATGGGCATAGAATATATTGGGCCAATTGACGGGCACAATTTAAAATCACTTACAGATACTTTAGTCTTAGCAAAAGGTATGGGAAAGCCTGTTATTGTTCATTGTCAGACTATTAAAGGGAAAGGTTATGACATCGCTGAAGGCCAAGAAGAAAAATGGCATGGTGTGAGTCCTTTTGATAGAGAAAGTGGCACAAGTGCAAAAAAATCTTCAGCGAAGTCAGCGACACAAATATATACTGAAGCACTCATGCATTTAGCAAAAAACAATGACAAAATTGTTGGGGCTACAGCTGCAATGCCAACTGGTACAGGATTAAGCGATTTAATGACAGAATATCCAAATAGATTTTGGGATGTAGCCATCGCTGAGCAACATGCTGTTACTTCTATGAGTGCTTTAGCAAAAGAGGGTTTTAAACCTTTTTGCACACTTTACTCCACTTTTTTACAACGTGGGTATGATCAAGTAATCCATGACACGTGTTTGATGGACTTACCTGTTGTGTTTGCACTTGACCGTGCTGGAATAGTTGGAGAAGATGGTGAAACGCATCAAGGTGTTTTTGATATATCTTTTTTACGTGCGATTCCAAACATGACACTTTTTGCTCCAAGAGATGAAAAAAGTTTTCATCAAGCTATGGGTTTTGCCGCAGAGTATCAGCACCCTTGTTCTCTTCGTTATCCTAGAGGGTCATTTATACAAACAGATTTACCTGAAGCGCAAACATTTGAGCTAGGAAAATCACAGTTACTTTATTCTCATAAAGGTGAAATTTTATTCATTGGTTATGGAAATGGAGTAGGGCGTGCATATGAAACTTCAAAATTTTTAGATGTTGGAGTAAGTATTTTAGACTTACGATTTGTTAAACCATTAGATAAAGAGATGCTAAAAGACTTAAGTACAAAGCACAGTAAATGGTTTGTATTTTCAGACAGTGCAAAAATGGGCGGAGTTGGTTCTGCTATTTTAGAGCTTTTAGCAGAAGAAAAAATTACAGGAATTGAACTTACAAGTTTTGAGTACGCAGATGATTTTATTACACATGGAAATACTAAACTTGTAGAAGAGTCTTTAGGTCTTTTACCACAACAGTTAGCTAACAGAGTGAAATCCTTAGTTTAAAAATATAATTCCAGCAAACCTTCCTGTTTTTTGCTTAGCTCTATAAGAATAGTATATATTTGAATTGCATTTTGTGCATTCATGGCTTATGTCAATGTGTGTACTTAAAATTCCACATGCTAGGAGCTGTTTTTTGAGAATTTTATGTATGTTTAAATAATAGCTGTCTTCTCTTTTTTCTATACAAAATCCAAGTCTTAACTCCATAGCTTCTTTATAAATTTCCTCTCCCACCTCGTAACAACATACGCCAATACTCGCTCCCACCGATACGAGTATATTTTCTGCTTTCGTATTGAAATTATGGGTCATTTTAAAAATAGTATTGTGAACGATATTTTTAAAAGCACCCTGTCTCCCAGCATGTGCAACTGCAATAACTTTGTTTATTTTGTCATAAAAAAGTATGGGGGAACAGTCGGCTACCATAACCATAAGGGGTGTGTTTTTTTTGTTTGTAACCAGTGCATCACATGTTCTTGGCATGTGGAAGTTGTCCTCTTTTGTAACAATTGAAACATCACAAGAGTGTATCTGTTCCATATGAATGAGTGTTTCTTTTTTATACTGAAGTTTTTGGGCTAATCGCTCATGATTCGCTTCAACTGTGAGTGGATTGTCCCCTACATGAAAAGCAAGGTTCCCGCTATACTTAGTTGTAAAGGCATGTGTAAGACCGGTTAAAGAGTTTAATAGTTTACTATGATAAAATTGCATATAATAATTATAACAAATTAAAAGGTGATTTTTGAGTAAACTTAGTATGAATCCTATTACACTTCATGGTTCAAGTGTAGAGCAAAAGCGCCAAGAGATAAAAGAATATTTCTTAAATACCTATGACCTCTTTGAAAAAATGTTTGAACTTTTTAAAAATGATACAACTTTTTATGAGCAAAGTGAGAGCACGCGTCATCCTATGATTTTTTATTTTGGGCATACTGCAACTTTTTTTGTAAATAAACTTGTAAATATGAAAATTATAAGTGAGAGAATAAACCCTGCCTTTGAGTCTATTTTTGCTGTTGGTGTTGATGAAATGACTTGGGATGATGTAGATTCGCAACATTATAAATGGCCAAGCGTAGAAGAAACCAAAGCGTATCGACATGATGTAAAAGAACTTGTTTTAACACTTATAGAAACATTACCTTTAACACTTCCTATTCGCTGGGAAAGTGAAATGTGGGTTATTTTAATGGGAATTGAGCATGAAAAAATTCATCTTGAAACTTCTTCTGTTCTTCATAGACAGATGCCTTTAGAACGTATCGAAAATATTTCAGACTTTAAACAATGCACCGATTATGATGAAGCTCCAAAAAATGAATTGGTTTTAATCCCTTCATGTGAAGTTAGCTTGGGTAAAAAGCATGGAAGTGATTACTATGGTTGGGACAATGAATACGGTTCATATTCACAAAGTGTTCAAGCATTTGAGACTTCAAAATATTTAGTGTCTAATGCTGAGTATATGGAATTTGTAAAGAGTGGTGGGTATGAAAATCAAGAGTTTTGGAGCGAAGAGGGGAGAGAATTTTTAAGAATTTCAAAAGCAAAACACCCTGTTTTTTGGAGTGTAGAAAATGGTCACTATTTTTATAGAATACTCACGTCTAAAATACAAATGCCTATGAATTTTCCAGTTGAGGTATGCCAACTTGAAGCAGATGCCTTTTGTGCATATAAGAGTCAAAAAGATTCATTAGAGTATATACTTCCAAGTGAGGCTGAGTATGAAGCCTTGTGTCAACATGTGGGTTTAGGGGAAGAACAACATACAGTAGATGCAAATGTAAACTTTAAGTATGCCTCATCGACTCCAGTGGATACATTTAATTTTAATGGGATTTATGATGTTGTAGGAAATGTTTGGCAGCATTCGCGTTCTCACATGCGACCTTTTGAGGGCTTTGAAGTGCATCCTGCATATGATGATTTTACTGTTCCTACATTTGATGAAAAACATGCACTTATTTTAGGCTCTTCGTGGGCGAGTACAGGGAACCTTATAACAAAGCATTCGCGTTATGCGTTTAGAAAACATTTTTACCAACATGCTGGTTTTCGCTATGTTGTGTCACAAAAAAAGGAAGAAGAGATGGTAGATATTTATGAAACAGATGTGTTAGTTTCTCAGTACTGTGAGTTTCAATACGGTGAGGAACATTTTAATGTAAAAAACTTTGCAATAGAGTGTGCTCAAGTTGCACGTTCATTAGCTGTAAACACAAATAAAGCACTTGATTTAGGTTGTGCTACGGGACGTGCAACGTATGAGTTAGCAAAAGAGTTTGACCATGTGGATGGCATAGACTTTTCAGCACGTTTTGTGCAAGTGGGTGTTAAACTCAAAGAAGAGGGTGTGATTGTATTTACTTCACAAGAAGAGGGTACTTTAGTTACCCATAAAAAAGTAACTATGGAAGCCTTAGGGTATGAAAGTATAAAACATAAAACTGCTTTTTGGCAGGGTGATGCATGTAACTTAAAACCTAATTTTACAGGGTATGATCTCATAATGGCAACGAATCTTATAGACAGACTTTACCAGCCAAGACTTTTTTTAGACACAGTAGATGAACGTCTCAATGATGATGGAATTTTAATGATAACATCTCCATACACATGGCAAGAAAGTTCAACGGACAAAGAGTTCTGGCTAGGTGGATATAAAGATGAAAATGGCAAAGAGGTACGAACTATAGATACACTCAAAGAAATTTTAGGTGTGAAATTTGAGTTAATTCATACACAAGACTTGGCTTTTGTAATTAAAGAAACAGCGAGAAAGTTTCAACATACGCTTTCGCATGTAAGTGTTTGGAAAAAAAGAAGCTAATGGCTTACGATTTTACAACTTCCACATGTAGAGAAGATACGAATGCAGAAAAGTATACCTTGCGAGAAGAACTTTTTGGGACAGAAGATGTTCTTCCTGTTTGGGTGGCTGATATGGATATTGACACACCTAACTTTGTCCTAGAATCTGTTAAAAAGAGACTTGAACATTCTGTGATGGGCTACGAAGAAGTTCCACAAAGTGCATTTCAAGCACAAATAGACTGGATGCAAAAAGAACATGGTATTCGTTTTTCGCTTGAAGATATGCTTTATTCTCATTCTGTAGTTGCAAGTATGGGTGTAGCTATTGAAGCTTTTAGCGAAGTAGGACAAAAAATTATTGTTCAAACTCCTGTTTATCCACCTTTTTTCCATTCGGTTTCACATGCGAAGCGTAAGGTCTTAAAAAATTCACTGAAACTTTTAAAATCAGGCAAGTATACTTTTGACGGGGATGATTTAAGAGCAAAAATAGATGATGATACGAAACTTTTACTTCTGTGCTCTCCTCATAATCCTGTGGGACGTGTTTGGAAAAAAGAAGAACTTGAAGAAATTTTAGCGATTTGTTTAGAAAAAAATATTATAGTATTTGCAGATGAAATCCACTCTGACTTGGTCTATGCACCGCATGTACACATTCCTTTTGCCTCTTTAAGCGAAGAGGCAAGAAATATTACACTCACAGCCATAGGTGTTGGAAAAACATTTAATATGGCTGGTTTTGCAATGAGTACTATGGCTATACCAAATAAAACTTTACGAGTAAAGTTTAAAGAAGTGTATGAGCGTATCCATTTTGCACAAGGAAGTACGCTTTCCCATGTGGCTTTTGAATCTGCTTATATTAATGGAAAAGAGTGGCTCGAAGCGTTAAAAGTTCATTTATATACAAACTTCCACATGCTAGAAAAACTTTGTTTAGATTTTCCAAGTATGTTAAAAATTACTCCCATAGAAGGGACTTACTTAGCATGGATTGATTGTAGAGGTATGGATTTAAGGGACAAAGAGTTACGAGTATTTTTTATACAAGAAGCAAAACTTGGTTTAAATGCAGGTTTAAGCTTTGGTAGAGAAGGGAGTGGTTTTATGAGGTTGAATTTTGCAGTTTCATCTACTAGGATGTTACAAATAGTTCAAAGACTAGAATCAGCATTAAAAAAGAGGATATAAAATGGCATTTGATTGGAAAGAATATAAAATTTATAAAGAGCATTCTTCAAAAGTAGATAAATTAGCAATCGCTATTGATTTTCTAAGAAGTTATTATAATATGAATAATGCAAGAGATATGTTTGATGTCTTAAATAGAGATGATATAGGTCAAATGATGTTGGCAAAAAGAAATATTTCAAGTGCAGAGTCTTTAGAAACCTTCATGTTTAAAGTATGAAGAATCTTTCGTAAAGTTATGTACTAGAATTTTTCTCTTTAAATAGGGTACATTCAGTACCACTACTTTGAAAAACAAGTAAGGATGGGATCTGTGGTGATTTAAAACCATAAGCCTTGCACCCGTGTGGTTGTTTAGGTTTCCATGTTACAAAGTAATGTATACATCTTCTGCAATTAATTCTTTTCATTTCACTCTCTTTTTAAGTATGGAATAGTAGCATATTTGTTAAAATATACAAATTAAATTATAAAGAGAAATACAATGGACAAAATACTTTTAATGCTACAACTTCAAGCACAACTTAACGATGCAACAAATGGGGACAAATGGACTGAAGGTGTTACTAAAAATGGCAAGACGATTAACTGGAGACGTTGTATTTATATGGAGTGTGCTGAGATGGTTGATTCTTTTTCATGGAAGCATTGGAAAAGTATACATAAAGAACCAGACTGGGACAATCACCAAATCGAAGTAGTTGATGTATGGCATTTTATTATCTCTTTATGTATAGAAAATTATGCAAAAACTTTTAAAGGCGGTATAGAGGACTTAGCTATAAATATTTCTGCGCTTCAAAGTTTTAGTACAATTGATGTATCGAGTAATACTTTTGCTACGCAAGAAAATGTAATAGCAAAAGTAGAAAATCTCATACGTTTAGCTGTAAGTACAGATACTTTGGATGTTGAGGTTCTCATTTCAGAGTTTTTTGATCTTGTAATTATGAGTGGACTTGACTTAGAAACCCTTTATAGACTGTATGTTGGTAAAAATATATTAAACCAATTTCGTCAAGACAATGGTTACAAAGATGGCACATACATTAAAGTATGGAATGGTGAAGAAGATAACGTAGTTATGAAAAGAGTTTGGGAAGACGATAGCAGCATTAAACCAGATGCCTTGTATAAAGAGCTAACGAAACTTTATTTGGCACTTACGAAGATCTAATTTTGGATACTTTACTTGAGATTAGCAATGTATCTTTTGGATACTCAAAAGATGCATTACTTTTTGAAGATTTTTCGCTTACTTTAAAAAGAGGTGAAGTAAAGGCGATTGTTGGGGAGAGTGGTGCAGGAAAAAGTACACTTTTTGAGTTGATTTTACAAAATATTCAACCCTTTAGCGGTCACATCTCACATGCGAGATGTTCGCAAGTTTTTCAAGACCCTTACAGCTCTTTTCATCCATCTTTTACCTTACGCAACCAAATTCAAGATGTAGCTTCTCTTGATGCTTTAGAAAAAGTTTTAAAAGCTGTTAACTTAGAGCATGATCTTTTACTTAAGCTTCCACATGAACTCTCAGGAGGACAACTACAGCGTGCTTCTATCGTTCGTGCAATGCTTATGAAACCTGATTTACTCCTTTTAGATGAACCAACATCTGCCCTTGATAATGTAATACAACTTGAAGTGATGCAAAGCTTGATGCAAAATCTTGGAAGTATGGGAGTGTTGCTTATTACACATGACATGGACTTAGCCACATGGTGTGCGGATGAAGTTATAGTGATTTAGAGAAGACTTTGCAGTGCTTTATTTAGAGGTGCTGGGTCAAAAGAATACTCTGCTAGAAATACTAAAAGATCATCAGGAATTTCTTTTTCTATTTCCCCTTTAGAACTTACTAAAGAACACACAACATGATTAGCAGCACATAATTTTTGTATTTCTTTTGGTGCGGAAGCTGGATTATCGCAGTATTCGATAACATCAATTATCTCAGGAGCTAATTTCCAGTAACGTAGTATTTGTGAGCTTATCCCATTTGTTGTAGTGTGTAAAAGTGATTCCTCTGCATAGCGTACAGTAAACTCTTTACATAAGTCTTTAAAAGTATCATCTTTATACATTGCAACAAGTTCTTTAGAAAGAAGAAGTTGCCCAATATTGGAGAGCAGGGCAGTTGAAGAAAGAATAGATAAGTCTGCAATAGACACCTTTGCATACCATTTAAGCATTAAGGACATTCTTCTCATAGATGTACGAGAGAAGTCTTCTTCATTTATGCCATATGCAGAGAGGTCAATAGTCCCAAGTGACTTATATGCACCACTCATTGTAAGTGCTTTGATGGCTTGTTTGCCAAAACGTGAAACTGCTTGGTCTATAGTTTTTAACTGTATAGACCCATATGTAGGGCTATTTGCAACTTTTAAAATATTTGCAGAAATTATTGGGTCTGTTTTTACCGTTTTTATTAGGTCGGAAATTGCTAGGTCATCATCATCACATATTTGCATTATTTGAAAAATTGTATTAGGCAGTGGTTGTAGGGTTTGTATGAATGTGTGTATTTTTTTATTATCGATGAGAATATTTGTTGCACTATGAAAAATTCTTACAATGGAAAGAAGTTCTCTTTGTATTTTAGAGATATTTAAAGGGGCTTCTATAGTATGGCTCATTCCATTTTTAAGTAGCTCTCTTGCACATGTAGGACTGATTTTACTAAAGATAGCAATGATAGGCAAAACATTTTTATAGAGAGAAATTAATTGATGATTGTCTTTATCTAGGTTTGTTAAAAGAATATCATACGGTTGCATACGAAAAATTCTGTCTTCATTGTCTGTATCAGAACTGTAGGTGACATTATTGGTATATTTTTTTAAGAGTGGGACTACTTTTTTTGCTCTTGCCTTATTTTTATCAACATAAACTAAAGAAAGTGTTTTGAGTTTTTCCATTGGAGAAACATAAGAAGAAGTAATGTTAATTCGATTTAAAAGATTTTTTGGAACAGGTGACAATACGGTTTGACGGAGTGAGAGCTCATCTGTGTACGTATGCATTTGGTCTTTCACATCAAATAACCAGTCTAAAATAGACTCCTGCACGACCTGTTTTTTTTCTCGTAAAGAACTAAGAACAATTTCTACTTTAGAGACGAGTTCGGTTATAGGGTCAAGTTTAAGGTATGCACTTGAAGCCTTGTAAGAATGAAAATAACGAAACAACTCATCAAGAGAATCTCCAACATGTGTCGCATCATTAAGCAAAAAAATATGTTTTTCAATGGGAGAGAGTTGTATACTGATTTGTTCTTCAAAAATTTCGTATATATCCCAGTCATATTCTTCTTGCATTTTATTCCTTTTACTTATAACCTTAGTGTAGCATTATATAGTTAATATTATTTTAGTATAAAGAATAAATCTATAATTATGTCCTAAGAAATAATTTAAAAATATAAAAACCACTACCAGCCATAAATATACTTCCAAAGGTATTGAGTGAAATATTTGCTAAAGCTAAGAGTATATGTCCACCCTCAAGTAACATAAAGCTCTCAATAGCAAAAGTAGAAAAAGTTGTAAGTGCACCTAGTATACCAGTGGAGAGGAAAGATTTCATAGAGAGAGAAAAAAAACTCGTATACATAAAGTACGCGATTAAAATACCCATGATAAAGCTACCGATAATATTAACACCTAGTGTACCGTATGGCAAGTCGTGAGGAACTTTATGTGCGATAAGGCTATTTAAATAAACACGAAGAACAGCTCCAATAAAGCCACCACTACCTATGGCTAGGATTGTTTGCCAGCTCATCATCATACACCTTTTGCATTTTTACTCGTAAGTCTTTTAGCCAGTTCTCATCAGATGCATTAGCGATAAAAGAATCCATGAAAATAACCTTTATTCGTCCTGGTTTATAATAGAATTTTTTAATATCAAAATACTTTGATGTTTGTATTAATACAATAGGCTGTACTTTTAACTTGTATTTATCAGCTACAACTTTTGCTCCATTTTTAAAGGGAAGCATTCTTAAGTTTTTTGAACGTGTTCCCTCTGGAAACATAGTTATTACGCGCCCTTTATTGAGTCTGTCTTTAGAATTTTTTAAAAGTTTAATAAGAGATGTTTTACTTTGTCTCTCTATTGGTATGTCTTGGGGCATACTCATAACAAGACCAAAAAACGGAACATCAAAGAGCTCTTTTTTTGCTACCCAAGAGAGGTCTTTTTTTGAGATAGTTTCCATAATTGCTATATCTAAATCGCTTTGATGATTTATGAGGTACATTTGTGCGGCTGGGTCTTCTTCACCCTCTACATCAGTTGAAAAAAAGATAGCAAGTCTTGTAAACCATGCTGATATTTTTCTCGCATACGGACGTGGAAGTATATAGTATGTAAGAATTACAAGCGTAATAGATACAAAAATAATTGTAGTGGCATACAGCCAACTAAGGTGAGCAAATATCTTCATTTTTCACCCATCCAATTTTTTCATTTTCTAATTTTACTTTTATAAAGTTTGTAACAGAACCCTCTTTTTGTAAATTATATTCTGATGACGTAGTTTCAAATATTGTACCATTTTTAACTGGAAGTAAGTGTATATTTGTTCCCTGTTTTATACAAACTATTTTAGTAGGTGTAGATATATATGCTATATACACTCCTGGGAAAATCACTAAAACAAGGTAAACATATCGTCTTCTCCATAGAGCAAAAAGTAAAATAACGATTGCGATACTTCCTGCAATATTTATCTTGATTTTTTCTTTGGATTGGTCTTTTGGTTTTAAATCTGTTTGTGTTGTTACGCTGTCATCATCTACAACTATAGGAATTGTAATCTTTTCAAAGCGATTACTAATTAAGTCAAAATAGGTAAAAGAAAAGTCTTCAATTTTTTTATCGATAATTATAAAGTATGTAATTCTTGGATCTACATATGTCTTACTAACAGACTCTATACCTTGTTTAAAAACATTTTGAAATTTCATAGCTTTTAGGTTTGCATTATCTGCAATGGCAGTTAAAATAATGATGTTGTGTTGTATATCGTATGAGGTAGTTTTGTACTCAATAACCTCTAATGAGTTAGCGACAATGTTGGAAAAATCACTTTTAGGATTGAGCGCTATTGAAGTGAGTTTTTTTCCTTTAATCGTTGAAGAAGAAAATTTTTGACTTGCTATTAAAGTGGCTGTAATATCAGGTAGTTTTACAGCGTTTTTTGTAACAAGAAACTGGAAACTTTCCCTATATGTTTGACCATCTGCTTCTCTATAAGGAACTCTGTTTAAAAGCTTCACTCCCCAATAGTTTTTGAATTTATATTCTATATCTTCAAACTCTTTGACTGTTGAGATTGTTTTAAGTGTAAGCGTGAAAACTTCACCCTTAATAACACCGGTCGGCACCTTCTCATAACTTAGATATAAAACTTTAGCACTAAGTGTTGTAAGAAGAAATAATGTTACTAAGAGTAGCTTTCTCACGTGTTTAAAAAACCTTTGAGCATATTTACTCCATCGTCAGAACCTAAAATAAGTTCCATAGCACGCTCAGGATGAGGCATAAGACCAAATACATTTTTTTGCTTGTTACAAATACCAGCAATAGAAGAAACACTTCCATTTGGGTTTTGAATTGCACCATCTGCATCGGTATACTTTAAAAGAATTTGATTGTTTTTCTCAAGCTCTTTGAGTCCGTCTGCATCAATGAAATAGTTTCCATCATGGTGTGCTATAGGAATATTTACAATAGCATTATTTGAAAGTTTTTCTAAAAAAATATTGTCATTATTAATAACTTTGAGATGATGGTGTTTTGAAATAAAATGAAGACCGTCATTTCTTTTTAATGCACCTGGTAATAAACCAGCTTCTGTTAGAACTTGAAAACCATTACAAATACCGAGAACTTTTCCACCATTATTAGCATAAGCTGTTACAGCTTTCATAACAGGAGAAAATTTTGCGATAGCACCACTTCTTAGGTAATCACCATACGAAAAGCCACCAGCAACTACAAGTAAGTTTGTGTCCTCTGGGATTGTTTGGGCTTTATGCCATACTATTTCGGTGTCCGCTCCAAGTTCTTTAAAAGCATGTTGTGTATCGTACTCACAGTTAGTTCCAGGAAACTGTAGAATTGTAACTTTCATTATACTAGCTCTATCTCATAGTCTTCGATTACAGTGTTTGCTAAAAGTTCTTCACACATTTTTGTTACATCAGCCATTGCAGCTTCTTTGTTGTCAGTGTCTAGTTTTAAAATGATTTGTTTTCCTACACGAACATCATTAACGCCAGAAAAATTGAGAGAATCAAGCGCATGATGTACAGCTTTTCCTTGAGAATCTAAAACACCGGCTTTGAGTGATACGTTTACTATTGCTTTCATTAATTATTTTCCTAAAATTCTATTTAATACTTCTTCGTAAGCTACTTTTAGCCCACCTAGACCTTGACGAAATCTGTCTTTGTCCATTTTTTCTCCACTTTCAATATCCCAAAAACGACAATTGTCAGGTGAAATTTCATCGATAAGAATAATATTTCCATTTGAGTCTTTTCCAAACTCAAGTTTAAAGTCAACAAGATTGAGTCCAATATTTTGGAAATAAGGTTTCAAAATAGCGTTGATTTGTCTTGCAACACGACGAAGTTTATCAAGCTCATCTTGATGCTCTACTAGACCTAAAATAAGTGCATGTTGATCATTTAATTTAGGGTCTCCTAAATCATCATCTTTATAATCAAATTCTACAAGCGTAAAGGGAAGAATAGTCCCGTCTTTAATACCTAAGTTCCGTGTAAGTGAACCAGTGGCGATGTTTCTAACAATAACTTCTATAAGAATAACATCAGCTTTTTTATGAAGCATGTGGTTGTCATCTAACATTTCTACGAAATGTGTTTGCACACCTTTTGAATCTAAGAGTTTAAAAAGCTCAGTAGAAATTTTGTTGTTAAGTGCACCCTTGCCAGCTTCACTTGATTTTTTCTCACCGTTAAACGCTGTTAAATCGTCTTTAAATTCTGAAATTACTAGGTTGGCATCATCCGTTAGAAAAAGTCTCTTTGCTTTTCCTTCATAGAGTAGTTCTCTTTTTTCCATTATAAAATTATCCTTTTATTATCATGAGTGCTTTTAAAATATCTACAGCAGTTTTAAGTTGCATATCTTTGTTCAAATTTTCTTGTGTAATTATATCTTTTTTCTCTTTTGTCTGTTCTTTATCGGAGTCTTTTTCCTCTTTTGTACCGTCAACTTTTTCTAACTCTTCTTCTAAGTGTTTTTTTAAGTCGGCTTCTTTAATGGCAAATTCGTTTTTTCGTGTTTTAACTTCACCTGGAAATACTTCGATATCTGGTTTAACACCAACAGCTTGAATAGTTCTCCCACTTGGAAGATAGTAGCGAGCAATGGTAAGCTTAATCGCTTCACCATGAGTAATAGGAAGGACAATCTGTACACTTCCTTTTCCAAAAGTGTTTTCACCCAAAAGAATGGCACGTTTATGGTCTTGTAAGGCTCCACTTACGATTTCACTTGCACTGGCACTTCCTCCATTTATAAGAACAACCATGGGTACATTTGTTATGGTCTCACGTGCACTCGCACTGTACACTTTATGATCTTCCTCATTTTTACCTTTTTGAGAAACTATATCGCCATCATCAACAAATAAATCCGTTAGTCCTACTGCTTGGTCAAGAAGTCCACCCGGATTGTTTCTTAAATCAAGAACAATACCTTTGGTTGTAGCTTTGCGTTTGTTGATTTCTTTTGTAACATCTTGTGTTACTTTTTGGTCAAAGCTTGTAACGCGAACATAAAGGATGTCATCCCCTACAGTTTTTGCATACACAGACTGAATAGAAATAATACCGCGTACTATATGAATAGGAAGTGGTTTATTTTCACCCTCGCGAACAATAGTTAAATCAATTGGAGTCCCAACTTTTCCACGCATAATAGAAACTGCATCGTCAATAGTCATGCTTATTGTTGATTTGTCATTAATTTTTAAAATAATATCTTTTGCTTTAAGTCCAGCTTTATCAGCGGGAGTTCCTTCTATTGGGGCAATCACAGTAAGCGCGCCATCGCGAACTCCAACTGTTATACCCAGACCTCCAAACTCACCTTTGGTTTGCACTTTGAGTTTTTTATAGTCTTTTTGTTTGAGGTAGTTTGAATGTGCGTCAAGGTTACTAAGCATTCCCTCAAGGGCTTTGTCTATGAGCTCTTCTATTGTTAAGTCATCAACATTGTATTGCTCAACTATACTAATAACCTTTGTGAATTTTGCAAGAGCCTGCAAGCGTGTGAGCTCTCGTTTTTGCGGTGCTTGTGCTTCTGTAGCAAAAAGTGATGAAGAAAAGAGGGCACTTATAGCTAAAGTGATAGATACAAAGCCTAAAGTGATATATTTTTTATTTTTCATGAGAATCCATAGTGAGATTATTTAAGTAGCTATTATAGTTAAATGTTGTTTAAATAACAAACCTTATTTTTGTAGAGCATTCAAGATGATTGTATGAAATGTAACTTCATCAGGAAGTTTTAGAGTACTCTCTCTCATTTTTTCACCCCACATTGGGTTTGGAAAGTAACTGTCATTTTCAAATCGTGCCATCACATGAACATGCACACGAGGAAGCATATTTGAAAATGATGCCATATTTATTTTTGTAGGTGTATAGTACTTTTTCATCTCAAATTCTATAATGTCATAGACTTCAAAAATACGTAATCGAAGAGGTTTAGGAACATCTCCTAACTCTTTATAGGGCTCTTTTGTGAAAATTTTCAACCAAGGAATCTCACTTTCATGTTTTTCGATGGAGAGTTCTTTATCTTCGTAGATGATGTGCATAACAAACCTTTTTTT
>NZ_JAEMVA010000031.1 GCF_029215955.1 Sulfurimonas sp. SAG-AH-194-I05 | reverse complement strand
AAATAGATACAGAGCCATTCTATATAAAGAAAAAGAGGACTTGGAATCTAATAAGAAAAGTTATGTAAAAAATATAAACAGCACTCGCTTAGCACTCAATCATGCGAAGCAAAATTCTCAAGAACTTCAAGAACAAAAAACACTTGAACTACAAAAAAAACATGCAAGTGTTACCTTGAAAAAGGAAGAGTTAGCTAAACAAATAGATGCTTTAAATACAACAATACAATCTATAAGCCAAGAGATTCACAACTCTGTCAAAAGTTCGATTTCAGTATATGGAGAAGAGCTACAAAGTTTGGAATCAAATGAAAATAATCAGATAAATAAGATTATAGATACGTGTAGTACTAGGGTAGAAGAAACATATACAGAACTTTCAAATGTACTTCAAAGGAATGGGGTAGACAAGGTATTACTTGAGAGTATCTCAGTAAAGATGAAAAATCTTAGTATTGTTCTTGAGCAGATTGCGCATAATAAAGACACTGTGATAGTCTATAACTCTGTATATAAAGAGAAGTTTTTAAGATTACCATTGTTAGATACGCAACTTCGTAGTGAGAAACAAATTTTAGATGATTTAAAGAGTAAAAGAATAGAAATTAAAAAGAATAATAAACTCGAAGAAGAAAAACTTCAAAAAATTAGAAACACCTTAGAAGGTACACGTATTGAGATAGAAAATTTTACTCAAAGTTATGCAAAAAATATACAAAACCAGAATATAGAAAAAAAGATACAAGACAACTTAAGTCTTGATACCTATACTTTAGATGAAAATGTAAAAATTTCATCTTTAATAGTTGATGAAATTATTCATTTTTTTAATGCTATTAAATCAGCACAAGAATCTATTAAATCATCTGTACAAGATGTGATTAGAAATCTTAAAAGTAATAATATCTTTAAGATAGAAATTCCTAATGATTTTGTTTCTACTAGTTCTTATCTTAAGACGGCTAAAGAGTTGATAGAGTATATAAAAAATGATAAGTTATCATTATTTAAAGATGCTTCATTAGATAAGTTTAAAAGTAGTATAAACTCTATTACGAAACAGCTTAACTTTTTTGAAGAAGCACTTTTAGATGTAGAAGGTGAAGTGCAAAGTTTAGCAAATGGTATACGAAAGGCTATTGATTCTTTTGTAGTTATTAATGATATTAGTATCCGTTACCAAGATGCAAACAATCTTGTTTTAAATACTTTACAATCTCTCATTTATTTTTATGAAAATAACAATGATAAATTTTTAAGTGGCTTATTTGATTCTAAAAACTCTGATGTAGTTTTGAGTAAAGCAAGAGAAGAACTCAGAGAAAAGATAATCGAGTTAGTAGAATTACTTCATGTTTCAAAAGAGTATTTAGAGCTTGAACATGGCTTTGTTCTTGAATTTAAAGTAGTCGAAAAAGGAAATGATTTAAAATGGAGACAATCCCTTGATGATATTGGATCCAATGGAACATCTACTTTAGTAAAAAGTATTATAAACATCTCTATGCTTAAAATGGTACGTAAAAACATTGTAAAAAATTATGAGATAACAACACATTGTATTTTAGATGAAATTGGTACTATTTCAACGGAATATTTTAAAGAACTTAAAAACTTTGTCAATGAAAGTGGTTTTGTCTTTCTCAATGGTATGCCGACAGAAGATGATATGTTGATTTCAATGTATCCAAATATTTATGTTGGGCAAAATTTTGGAAAGTATTCTAAAATGACATTGGTTAGTAAAATGGAAATATAGTTGATAAAAATAAATAAAAAAGATTTGCTCAATATAAAATATTTAATTAAAAATGAGACTATAACTGAGGGGAAATTTGTAAATCAAGAGATAGTCTTAGCATTGAAACAAAATGGTTCTGTAGGAGATGGGAAAAAAACTCCAAAGGTTAGATATATAAACTTAGTCAAAGAAGAAAATGTCTTTTTATTTTTAAAAAACAATGATTATTATATTAATTCTATGGATGAGATAGATAGATATATAGAAGAGATATTTGATACTAAAGCATCAAGAGATACAGTACAAAAGTGGCACAATAGCTCAAAGGCAAAAGATTCTAAGAGTTTAAAAGGCTTATATGTTTCTTCTTTAAATACAGTTGATATAAAATTAAATGATGCAACTGTCTCTATCATCCCAAATAATGGACTTGGGTATTTTTTATTTTATACACAAAAGATTGAACTCTTTGATGATACTGTGATAGTTGGTGTTGAAAATTATCAGGTGATTTGGTTCGCTAAAAAGTATAAGCAATTTTTTGAAGGAAACAATATTTTATTTGTAGTCAAAACGCCATATATGCTAGAATGGATAAGTAGCTTAGAAAATGAGTACATTCATTTTGGAGATTATGATTTAGCTGGAATAAATATTTATTTGAATACTATTATCCCTCGACTTAAAAACTCAAAACAATATTCAATGTTTATACCTAATAATATTGAATATTTAATACAAAAGCATGGAGATTATGAGTTGTATGAGAAACAAAAAAATATATATGCTTTAGTGACAAGTGATATAAAGATAAATAATCTAATAAATATGATTAGAACAAACAAGAAATCCATTGAACAAGAGGGGCTCTATTTACTATGAAAAAACAAGATTTTAACGAAGGCTTATTAGGCTTTTTAAATGCATCACCAACACCATTCCATGCGACACTCAACATGAGTATGATGTTAGAAAATGCAGGGTTTACAAAACTAAATGAAGTAGATACTTGGGAATTACAAGAGGGTGCAAAGTATTTTGTAACGCGAAATGACTCTTCTGTGATTGCCTTTACTTTTCCACATGCCAAAGAATATATAATGGTTGGAGCACACACGGATTCACCAAATCTAAAACTTAAACCTAATCCTGTTATCAAAGAGCATGGTGTTATTAAGTTTGGAGTTGAGTCTTATGGTGGGCTTTTACTGAATCCTTGGTTTGATAGAGATTTGTCCTTAGCAGGTCGTGTTTCATACCTTGATGCAGATGATACAATTCAAGATGCTCTTGTAAATGTACAAAAAGCAGTTGCTATTATTCCATCTTTAGCAATTCACTTGGACGATAAGGCGAACAAAGAGCGAACGGTAAATAAGCAAACTGATATGTGTCCGATTTTAACAACAAATGATGACTTCGAGTTTGAAGAATTTTTGAAATGGCAACTTGCAAAACAAGATATTTTAGATGTGAAGGAGCTTTATGCAAGTGAACTTAGTTTTTATGACACGCAAAAAGCTTCGCATGTGGGTTTACATGATGATTTTATTGCAAGTGCAAGGTTAGATAATCTTTTGAGCTGTTATGTGGGACTTTTAGCTATTTGTAGTGTAGAAAATGATAAACCTATGTTGTTTATAGCTTCAGACCATGAAGAAGTTGGAAGTGAGTCAACGTCAGGAGCAGGGGGAAGCTTTTTAGAAAATACACTTCGTCGTATGTTTCCTGATTATAATGACTATATGAAAATGATACGAAGTTCACTTATGATTTCGGCTGATAATGCACATGCAATTCATCCGAACTTTCCTTCTAAGCATGATTCTAAACATGCACCCTACATAAATAAAGGAAGTGTAATAAAGGTAAATGCAAACCAAAGATACGCTTCAAATTCTACAACTATTTCTAGGTTTATGAATGTTGCTAAGAGCTTAAATGAACCATATCAAGAGTTTGTGACACGTAGTGATATGGGTTGTGGTTCAACCATAGGACCCATAACTGCGACACGACTTGGAATTGACACTTTGGATATAGGACTTCCTACCTACGGAATGCATTCTATCCGTGAACTTTGTGGGAGCGATGATGCACATTCTTTGTATAGAATACTTGTAGGTTTTACACACTAATGTCCTCAGTTACAGCCGAAGAGTTAAATGTATTAATTGAACAAACATATAAAATAGAAAATGATTTTAATGAACTAAAGTCTGCCTATGCGCATTTACAAGACACGGTTGAAAAGGTTGTTGAATTTTTACCAAATCCTATTTGGATTTTAAACGATGATAGTAGTGTATTTCTTCAAAACTCACATGCTAAGGATGTTTCAGACTTAGTAAAACTCCTTGAACCTAAAAATGATGATTATGAAGTGAAACACAATTCCCGTTCTTATCTTATTAAAAGTTCATCATACAAAGATAAAATAATGCTGAGTGCCACAGATATAACAGAGCAAAAGCGTAAAGAAAATTTGGCAACAATGGGACAAATGGCAGCACATTTATCACATGAAATACGAAATCCTATCGGTTCCATAGCCCTTTTAAGTTCAACTTTAAAAAAACGTGTCATTGATAAAAATATTCCGATTGTTGAAGAAATTCAAAAATCTGTTTATAGAATTGAGCGGATTATTAAGGCAACTTTAATGTTCTCTAAGGGTGTCCAAACAAATAAAAGTACCTTTCTTTGGAGTGAATTAAAGGAGTCTATTAACAATTCTATGGAATATTATGCTTATTCTAAAGATATTTTGTGTATATTTCCACAAGAAGACTTTTCTCTTAGGGCAGATAAAGATCTCTTAGAGATGCTTTTCTCAAATTTTATTACAAATGCAATTGATGCAATTGAATTAGATGATAATGAAAATGGTGTAATTGAAGTTATTTATAAAAATGACGATACTTTACATAGGTTCTTTATTTATGATAGCGGTATAGCTATTGAAAAGGAAAAAGAACTCTTTGAAGCATTTAAAAGTACAAAGGTAAAAGGAAATGGCTTAGGTCTTATTTTATCACGTCAAATTGCAGAATCTCACGGAGGTTATGTTAAACTTTTAGATGAGAAAAGAAAAGGTTTTGAGATAGCCTTTAAAAAATAAATACGGAGCGTCTATGCGAGGTGACCCTAAACATATAACTTCATTAGTTGAGTATGTTAAGATAGACCGCTTTTATATAAGCTGTCATTTTAAATGTGATATTAAAAATAAAACAGTAGTTTCTACTGTTGCATTTGAACCTTATAATGGAAAAATTGAATTTACTTGGGCTGAGATTATTTTTCATCCGATTCGTTCTTACAATAAATACTACCATACTCCTATAACTATTTATGGTGATGATGTGCACGATACAATAGTTCTTAAAGCATTTAAACGAGTTTCAAACTACTTTGTGTGGAACCAGCAACAAGAAAGATATATTTATAATTAAATCCAAATAACTTAAATGTATAAGTAATATATTTTGGCTTAACTACTTGTTAGCTTAATTTAACTAAAATATCCTTTTTAAATTAAAGGATCTTACCTAATGAAACAACTCATATCTTTACTGTCTTCTTTAAAAACAATGTTAGTATTAATGGCGATTTTTGCATTCGCTATTGGTTATGCAACATTTGTTGAAAATGACTACGGAACAATCACATCAAAAGCAGAAATATATAATGCTACATGGTTTGAAATCCTTCTTGGTTTATTAGCACTAAATCTTGCAATTAACATTTATACAAAAAAAATGTTTACCTTGGCAAAAGCCCCTATCTTTATTTTTCATTCGGCTTTTTTAATTATTTTAGTAGGAGCCGCTATAACACGTTATGTTGGTTTTGAAGGGATGATGCATATACGTGAGGGTAGTAGCTCAAATATTATTGTAAGTTCTGAAGCTTTTTTTAGTGTTGATGCTAAGAGTAATGGTGAAAAATCTGAATATTCTAAAAGTATTTATTTATCAAAAAAATCATCAAACACACTCAGTGCAACTTTAGAAATTAATGATAAAGAACTAAATGTTGCACTCATAGAGTATATTCCTGATGCAATAGAGACAAATGTAGCCGACGAGAGTGGAAGCCCAGTTGCTGAACTTATGGTAACGGGTGGTGGAAAAGGTAAGCCACTTTCTTTAAAATATGGTGAGTATTATGAAGATGCTAACCTTGTTTTAGACTTTGGTTCAATGCTAACTTTTCATAAACCTGTTATTTCGATTTTTGTGAAAGAAAATGAACTTTTTATGAGCCATAATATGAGTATTAAATACCTAAAAATGGATGATAGTACAACAGGCGAACTTAAAGAAAATAAAGAAGAACCATTTGCAAGACGTACACTTTTCACAGTTGCAAGTACAAACTTTGTACTTAAAAGTTTTATACCACATGCTGTGAGTAAAGTGGTTTCAAATCCTCAAGCAAAAGCAAACCGTGCTGGAATGGATGCTCTACGTTTTAAAGTAAGCGTTGGTGAAGAAGCCAAAGAAGTATTAGTATTTGGTATGGGAGGGCGTTTAGCACAACCAGTACATGTGGATATTGCAGGTATGCATGTGAATGTTTCTTATGGTTCTAAAGAAATTATAATTCCATTTAAAATTCATTTAAAAGATTTTCAACTTGATCGTTATCCTGGTTCTATGAGTCCAGCATCTTATGCAAGTGAAGTTGTCTTAGTGGACGAGGAAGAGGGTATAAATATGCCATATAGAATTTATATGAATAATATTTTAAACCATAGAGGTTATAAATTTTTTCAATCTTCATACGACCAAGATGAAAAAGGTACAGTGCTTTCTGTAAATAACGATCCAGGTACTTTACCTTCGTATTTGGGGTACCTTCTTTTAGCTATAGGCATGTACTGGTCTCTTTTTTCAAAAAAACATAGATTTGCAAAGCTAAATGAAAAAGCTAAAAAAGCGAGTATGAAAAAAGCATTACCTGCATTACTTGCGGTTGGACTTATGTTTAGTGTTACACCTTCACATGCTGAGGATTTAAACCCTGCTATTAAAACTATTTTAGCTTTTGATAAAGCACATGCTAAAAAATTTGGTGCTTTAATTGTTCAAGATACACAGGGTAGAATGAAACCTTTAAATACTCTGGCAACGGAAGTTTTAGCAAAAATTCATAGAAGTGCAACTTTTAGTGTTGCAAATCAAACGCTAGACCCTAATCAAGTGTTTTTAGGAATGATGATTCGTCCTGATATTTATAGAGATGTAAAACTTATTCGTACAAAAGATGAAGCTGTAAATAAACTTGTTGGCGTACATGCTGATGCAAAATATGTTGCATTTTCTAAGTTTTTTGAAGACCCTGTGAGTATGCGAGGTTATAGACTCTCTTCTGCTGTTGAAGATGCTATACGTAAAGCTCCAAAACATAGAAATAAGTTTGATAAAGCAGTACTTAAAGTAGATGAAAAAGTAAATATTGCCTATATGGTTTTTACAGGTGCACTTACAAATATCTGGCCTAAAGAAAATGATGTAAATAATAAATGGTTTGCAACTATTGATGCACTTCAAACTTTTAATCCTAAAAATTCTGAAATTTTGCGTATTCTTGCAGTTGATTATTTTACATCTATTGATAAAGCACTTTCTTCTCATGACTGGAGTGTTCCAGATGCGGCTTTAGCAAAAATAGCATTGCATCAAAAGAAATACGGAGCAGCTGTATACCCTACGAAAAATCGTATTGACGCTGAAGTACTTTACAATGAAGCACATATTTTTGAAACAATCTATCCAGTATATTTATTATTTGGATTTATTTTATTAGTACTTAGTTTTGTGAAAATTTTAAAACCAAAATTTAACATAGCTCTGTTTTCTAAAATCAGTCTAGGAATATTAATTATTCTCTTCCTTGCACATACATTTGGTTTAGCTCTTCGTTGGTATATCTCAGATCATGCACCATGGTCTAATGGTTATGAGTCAATGTTATTTATAGGTTGGGCTTCAGTTTTAGCTGGTTTTATTTTCTCGAAGCGTTCAAGTATGACACTTGCGGCAACGGGTATTTTAACTGGTCTTATTCTTTTTGTAGCACATTTAAACTGGATGGATCCTCAGGTTACAAACCTTGTTCCTGTTCTTAATTCATACTGGTTAAGTATTCATGTTTCTATGATTACATCAAGTTATGGTTTCTTAGGTTTGAGTGCCTTACTTGGATTTTTAACGATTATTTTATTCATACTTAAAACTCCAAACAATGAAAAACATATTAGCCTTTCTATTAAAGAATTAAATTCTATTAATGAAATGAGTATTATGGTTGGTTTAGTTCTTTTAACTATTGGTAACTTTTTAGGTGGTGTTTGGGCAAATGAATCTTGGGGTAGATACTGGGGTTGGGATCCAAAAGAAACATGGGCACTTGTAACAATTCTCATTTATGCGATGGTTCTTCACATGCGTTTTGTAAAATCGTTTTACAATGACTTTAACTTTAGTGTGATTTCATTACTTTCATTTACATCAGTTTTGATGACATACTTCGGAGTAAATTATTACCTAGCTGGTATGCACTCTTATGCAAAAGGTGATCCTGTTCCTGTTCCTGATTTTGTGCCTATTACCTACTTAATAGTGTTTTTAGTAATAGCACTTGCATTTAGAAATAGAAAGTTAGCGTAAGCGAGAGTATTTTGGAATTTAGTGGCTTTTCTAAAAAAACACTTCCGTTTTTAAAAGCGATTAAAAAAAATAATAATAAAGAGTGGTTTTTAGCACATAAAAGTGACTATGAAACACTTATTCTTAACCCATCTCGTGCCTTTGTGCTTGAGATGGGTGAACACCTTCAAGCATTAGAACCTACTATTAATGCACAACCAAAAATCAACAAATCACTTTATAGAATTTATAGAGATACCCGTAGAATGGGTGCAAATAAAGAACCTATAAAACATAGAATTGGTGTGATTTTTTGGCAAGGTAATACGAAGCGAATGCAAAGCTCTTCTTTTTACTTACACTTTTCTCCTGATGAACTCTACGTTGCAACTGGTGTACGATGGTTTGAAAAACCAATGTTAGATGCCTTTAGAGAATATATAAAAGATGAAAAAAAAAGAGCCGAATTAGATATAATACTGAAGAATATTAAGGCTAAAGACAGTGCATATACTTATTTGGAAAAAGGTTATAAGCGCTACCCAAGAGGTTTTAATAAAAATATGCCACATGCAGACTTAAGTTTATACAAGGGTATGGCAACATATAAAATACTAGACCCACATGTAATAGAAAATGGCGAAAAACTAATACAAACATTATATAAAATATATGAAGATATGCTCCCCTTACAACAGTTTATGTATGAGGTAAGTTTACGGGTGCAAGAGGATTGAAAATGGCAAAAGAAGCGGTAGTTTTACTCAATATGGGTGGACCAAATAACCTTCAAGAGGTTGAAATGTTTTTAACAAACATGTTTAATGATAAAAATATTTTAACGATGAAAAGTGATTTAGTTCGTAAATTTGTTGGTGGGATGATTACGTTTTCTCGTACCGAAAGTTCACAAGAAATATACAGACAACTTGGTGGAAAATCTCCTATAGTTGGGCATACGAAAAGTCTTGTAGAAAAACTTCAAGAAAAACTTGGTAAAAATATAATTGTTGATTTTGCAATGCGCTATACACCACCTTTTGCAAATGAAGTGATTCAAAGACTTAACGATGCAAAAGTAGAAAAAATATATTTAATTCCTTTATATCCACAGCAGTCATCAACAACAACAAAATCATCTTTAGAAGATTTTGAAGAAAAATACCATAAAAATGATGGGGATGCTATTTTAGTTGAAATAAAACATTTTTTTGAAAATAAAACATACAATAAGTCTGTAATTGAGACGATAAAAGATAAAGTAGGGGATTCTGATTATAGAGATTTTGACATTATATTTTCAGCACATGGACTACCAAAAAAAATAATTAAAGCGGGTGATGTTTATGAAAAGCATGTGAGCAAGCATGTGGAAATACTTACAAAAATGATGAAAACTCAAAAGATGGATTTTCATGATATACATTTAGCCTACCAATCAAAAGTAGGACCACTCGAATGGTTGAAACCTTCATTAGAAGATAAGCTTAAAGTAGTAAGAAACAGAGGTATTATAGTCGTTCCTATTGCTTTTACTATAGATAATTCTGAAACAGACTTTGAGTTAGAAATAGAGTATCGAGAAATAGCAGAGAACTTAGGCTTTAAAGACTATAGAGTTTGTAGATGCCCAAATGATAGTGAACTTTTTGTAGACGCACTATGTGAAATATATAAAAAGATGAAATAATGAAAATTGTAATATTTGATATGGATGGAACACTACTTGATTCTAAAAAAGACATAACGATTTCTATTAATTATATTAGAAAAGAGCATTATATACTTGCGCCTTTAAGTGAAGAATTTGTAGTCCAAGCAATAAATATGGATGTGAGAAACTTACCTAAAATGTTTTATGAAACAGAGGTGTATCAAGAAAAAGACAGAGTAGCTTTTGAAATGCATTATGCAAACCAATGTGTGCAAAATCCATATCTTTATGATGGAATTAAAAGTACCTTAGAAAGTCTTTATGCGAGTGGTGTGAAGCTTTCTGTTGCTACGAATGCTCCAACACCTTTTGCAAAAAGAATGTTAAGCCATTTAAAAGTTGATTGTCTTTTTGATGTAATTATTGGTGCAGATAAAGTAAGTGCTTCAAAACCTGACCCTCAAATGATTCATGAAATTTTAAACTATTATAAATACGATACTCAAACTGATGAAGCATGGATGATTGGTGATAACTCTAAAGATATAGACAGTGCAAATAATGCAGGAATTAATTCAATGTTTGCTACATGGGGGTTTTCTCCACATGGTGAAAATGAAACCCTGATTCACAAACCTGAAGAAATATTAGAGAAGGTTTTATAACATTTTATGATAAAATAAAATAATGAATCTATTTTTGGAGTTTTCACATGTTTAATAATGATCTTCTTATTTCATTTGCTTTTATGGCGATTCTTTTTTTACGACAAATATCTATACTTAAACAAGCAAATAAAATAAACTATGCACCTCTTATGCTTGGAATAGGAGCAATCAGCTCCCTTGTTCATTTTATAATCCAACCAAATGCACAGGACCTCATTCTTCTCTTTAGAGAATCGTTCTTCCCTATACTCGTTGCTCTTCTTTTATATATGGTGATGAATATTATGCATCAAACCCAAGAAACAGAAAATGCAAAAACACATGACCATTTTAGTAGAGTTATGGCTGAGCAAGTTACCCAACTTAAAGAGTTTATGTCTGACCTTGAAGGGCGATTAACCACATGCCAACAAGAAGACAGACAAGCACAAGAAGAGATACGATTAAAGTTTATTCAAGATATTAATGCTTTGGAAGCCATTCAAGAAAATCAGAAAAAATTTGTTGAAAAATTTGAAGAGATGGATATTTGGCACAAAAGTGTTTCAAAATCTTTTGAAAATTTTACTGAAGTTCAGTTACCTAACTTAGATAGTGTTATTCATGAGCATATTGAAATATTTAGAGTGGCTGAGCAAGACCATTATAATAAGCTTCACAAAAGTATAGAAAAAGCTATAGAAAATAAATCAGATATATCTTCAGATATCGTTGGACTCAAAGAAAAAATAAATAGTATTGGAAAAGTTTCTGAAGAAATTGCAACTACAATTGTTAAACATACTCTCCAACAACTTGCAACAGTAACAAAACCATTTCAAAATGAGCTTATATCATTAAAATCACATTCTGAGGGGATAAATAATTCTTTATTTGAAAGTGAAAATACGCTTAACTCTATACAAGAGAGAAGTGAAATGCTTATGAAACAAATGGTTCTTTCTTCTAATAAAATGAATGAGTTGCAAGAGAAAAACACTGGACTTAATGATATTTACAGTACGATAAAAGAATTAATGGTCGATATGGAAATTATAAAAGCAGATTATGTGAAATCACAAGCGCAACTTAGTCTTATTTCTAGGGAATTAAAGTCCTCTGATCATGGTCAAATAGAAAATATGACAGAACAAATTCAAATTTTAGCGAAGACTTTATCGGGTACGATTGAGGCATCCTTGAGTAAGCTTCATGAGCACTATCATATTGCTGAGGAAGATATTACGCAAAGTGTACAAATTCTTTCTCAAAAAGCTAAACTACAAAAGGGATATACTGAATTAGACTCTAAGTAAGCGAAGAAATCATATTGCCACCACCCTCAGAAATTTCTAATGCTACTTTTTCAACGCGATGTATAAAAAACTCATGTTCTTCACCTTTACCATATTCACCTACTCCTATTGAGCAAGTGATTTGTGTATTTATAAAGGTAGTAGTTCTCAATGCATTAAGGATTACTTTAGCTCTTTTTATTGTAGCTTCTTCAGATGTGCTTGGCATTAAAATAACAAAATCGGAATGATAAATTCGTGCAATGGTATGTTCTTTTTTAGTATTTTTCTTTACTATTTTCGCAATTTCTAAAAGAATTTTATCACCATTTTTATAGCCATACATAGTTATAAGTCTTTGAAGGTTGTCAATCTTTAAATAAACCATAGTTAATCGAGTTGGATTAGTTGTAGTATTTAAAATTTCTTTTTTTAAAATTGAAATAAAACGTATTCTATTTGAAAGTCCTGTAATAGAGTCAGTAGAAGCGAGTTTTGCTAATTTTTCTTGTTTCACTTGTAATTCTCTAATGTATTTTCTAAGTTCAATATGTGTATGTACTCGTGCAATAAGTTCTAGACCATTAAAGGGTTTTGTGATATAGTCAACTCCACCAAGGTTAAAAGCATCTGTTATTGTCTTAGTATCATTGAAGGCAGAGAGAAATATTACGGGAATATCTTTAGTTTCAGTATCGTTTTTAATACGTTTACACAGGTCGAGTCCACTCATTTGTGGCATGTTAATATCGAGTAAAATAAGATCAAAATTTTCTGAAAATATTCTCTTAAGTCCTTTTTGAGGGTTGGTTTCAAAAGAAAGACCATAACCTGCATCTTCTAAGAAGCCTATAATAACTTCTATATTAAACATTTCATCATCAATTATTAAAATATTAAATTGGGAATTATCGAACATACGCTTAAGACCTTTTTATATAAGTATATTTTATTATACCTTCTTTGAACTTATGCTTAGTGAAAAGGCATTTTAGACATAATAATTTCATTTGTATTAACATATTGGCGACAATCTTTACCACCTAATTTTACACATATTTCTTTCCATCTTTTTGAATGACCATCTTTTTCTGTATGGAAATGACCTAGTTTAAACATGAGCGCATGTGCATATTCATGTGCGATGACACTCTCGATTATGTAGTCCATGCTTTCTTTCATTACTTTTTTATTGAGGTAAATAGTAATTGTACCATCTTTATAAGAGGTGAGACCATAAAGTCTTCCTTGAAACTTATCTGTGACTATAAGAGGGAATTGGAATGAAAGTCCATAATTATCTTTCATATTTTGTAAAACTTCACGCTCTTTATTAATGATGAGAGTTTTATATTCTTTGGAAATAGCATTATTTTTAAAAGAATAACTATCGTAATAGTTTTTTGCTAGAATACTAAGAGAAATAAGAATGACGATAATAAAAATAATTTCTAGTTTTTTTGTAAACATTTATATGAAAATTATTTTTCTTAGCGCATCTTTGGGTACTTGTAGTATTTCTCCTTGGCTATCTTCAATCAGCGCGGTGGTTCCTTTTGAATCATTAAATATAGTTATAATTTTTACTTCTTTTTCTTGGTATGAATAAAGTTCATTCTGTACTGCTTGAATACCTTGAGAAGGGGTACGTAAACTCTTATGTGCTTGTAACATTTACTATCCTTAGATTAATTATTCGTGATTATTACTTAGTTTATTTAATGCTTAGAATTTTATTGCAAATTGTAGATTATTTCGTTCATTTTTGTATAAATGATTTTACTTTAAATAAGAGTATGTTATTATATCTAAAATAAGTAGTAATAGAAAAAAGGGTTTGACTATCATATTTAAAAATAATAGTATAAAGTTACTTTATATAATACTACTCTTACAACCATCTCTCTTTAGTGATGTTAAGGTTTATGTTTCTCACCGTAGTCCCATTAATTCAATTACACAACAAGAACTCATTAATATATATTTGAAGAAAACTACCTTTATCCAAGGAAGAAAAATTGTGATTTTAGATAATACCGATGCTTATAATACATTTTATACGCAGGTTATAAATAAAACTGAAGGACAAATTCATGCATATTGGATGAAAGAAATCTTTTTGGGTGAAAACATTCCAGCAAAAAAAATATCTCAAGAAGATGTCGTGAAATATTTAAATGAAAATACATCAAATATAGTATATTCTATCAAAAGTATTGATGCAAAGGTTATCTATGAACATTAAAATACTACTTATTGTAATATCTTTAATTGTATCTGCATTTGCAGATACAAGTTTTTCTAATAAATTAAATTATTTTGGAAATATAAGTGCCTCAAAATTAGATAGTAAAGGTTTTGACTTAAATAGTTATCGGCATGATAGTGTGAACGAAAATCTGAGTTTATCACCACATTCTAAAGTAGGAGCTCAATGGAGTTACTATAATGATGTTATCACTTTTACAGCACAAGCATTACTAAAATCAAATCATAATGACTATGAACTTGATGTCACTTGGTTGAATTTCAAATATGATTTAAATGATAATTATGCGATTCGTCTTGGTAGAATTCAAACTAAAGTATTCTTATACTCAGCATCTTTAGATATCGATTATTTACAGTTATGGGCAAAAGAACCAAGTGAAGTGTATCGGCTAATGCCAATACGTACCTTTAATGGACTCGAAATAACTTATAATAAAGTTTTCAATGACTACCATTTTCAAACATCCTTAGTGACATTAGCATCAAACAAAGATACGTATGTAAATGGAACTAAAAATACAGAATCAAATTTAGATGTATACAATTCTAGTTCTTTAAGTCTTCTATTTGAAAATGCTACTTATACGTACAAGGCCTCCTATTCCCGTTCTAAGGCAAATATTAATGATGATGCGGCAACTATTGCTATTGCAAATGGTTTAGCTGCTTATGGTTATGATGTCAGTAGGTATACATTTGAAGATAGACTTATTCAGGTTACTTCTTTGGGTTTTCAGTACAGAGGTGATACATTTTTATTTGAAAGTGAAATAGCGTATTCTCATAGTGATGGTTTACTCCCCAGCTCTCTAGGGGCCTATGCAATACTAGGCTATAAAATGAATAAGTTTATTCCTTTTGTTATGTATGCTGAAAATAAAAATGATAAAGATTATTATAACACAAGTGATATACAGGTAGTAGATGCAACAAGTCAATCTCTTAAAACAGCTTTAGATGATACGCTCTACGTCCATAACTTTTCTCAAAAAACACTTTCTCTTGGTTTTAAGTATAACATAGACATTGGTATGGCGCTTAAAGTTCAAGTTGACCGTATTACTTCTATAGACTATGGAAGTATCTCTTCTGCAACTGTTCAAAGTATAGGGTATGAAAGTGTTGGGTCTTTATCAAGAGACGCAGGTATTACCGACAAAGCCATTTATGCATTTACAATGGGATTGAGCTTTGCTTTCTAAGCTTTCAATAAGTTCAAAATTATTATTTTTATTTATAATAAATAGTAGTGTTTTCATCATAATTATGATGACAAGCTATGTATTTACAAACTCTAATGTCATTAAAATAAAAAATATTGACTCCTTTACATTACCAGTAAGTATTTTGTATACGCAAAACTTTTCTCTTTTAGAAAGAATTATGATCACATTGAGTGATGCTGCTATTACAAACGAGCATGATACATTACTAAAAACACTTGAAATCAAAAAAAAAATTATTAAAAATTTAGATACTCTGTCCTTATATAATATTGATATTACATATACGAGAGCATCGTTTGAATACTACTTTGAAGAAGCATATTCTTTTACATCTACTATATTGGTAAATCCTTCTAGCATAAAGCTAGCGCAAATTAAACCAGTACAAAAAATGTCTAAAAAAATATTTTATGAATTTAAGGAGAATAAGGAAAGAGCAAAAATAAAATTAGCAACATCCTTAAAAGAAATTTCCAATGATTCAAAAATATTTTTTAGTACTTCTTTCATAATTTCCTTGATAGGTTTTTTACTTGTATTTAGTTTTGGTCTTTTTATTTATTTAAATATTCATCGTAGATTTAATTCTATTATAGAATCAGTAGAAAATCTTTCTGTTAAAAAGCCAGATGTAAATTTACTCGACAATACGCAAGATGAACTCTCTACTTTGGTTACCCTATTTAACAAGATATCCAAAGAATTAAAAAATATCAATCAAACATTGAAACAAGAAGTATATGCAGCTATACAAAAAACAAAACTACAAGAACAAGAACTTATACAGCAGTCTCGTTTAGCGCAAATGGGAGAAATGCTAAGTATGATAGCACATCAATGGCGACAACCACTTAATATTATAAGTGCAATTGGTATGAGCTTACATTATAGAGCAAGTTGTGATACTCTTGTCAATGTGGAGGTTATACAAAAGGTGAAAAAAATATCCAAACATATTGAGCATATGAGTAGTACGATTGACGACTTTAAAAACTTTTTTAAACCAGATAAGGAAAAGGTGCAAACAGATTATAATATTATTATAAAGAGTGTTCTTAGCCTTATAGAAGCCTCCATTAAACATCATAATATTAAAATAACAGTTGATGCGCAAGATGTTATTTCTATGTTAACATACCAAAATGAGCTTATTCAAGTTGTTCTCAATATACTTAAAAATGCTGAAGATGCTTTACTTGAAAATAAAGTTAGTGACCCTCTTATTATTGTTACAATATACCAAGATGAAGCATACAATATATTAAAAATACAAGATAATGCTGGTGGGATTCAAGATACAATTATAGATAAAATTTTCGACCCATATTTTTCAACTAAAGATAAAAAAGAAGGAACAGGACTTGGTCTTTATATGAGTAAAATTATTGTAACTGACCATTGTAATGGTCTATTACATGTGGAAAATTATAAAAAAGGTACACTTTTTACAATAAAACTATTAAAAATTTAAATTATTTACGCTCTGTATTTAATCGATGTAAATGCTACTAATAACAATTTTATATGTTTCATTATGTTTTTGAGAGTTACTCCCTGTGATTATTAACGTTTCATGATCTTCATCAAAGTGAAAATCTTGTTCTGTGATTTTTAATTCGGTCTCAAACTCAATATTATTGATTTCATGTAAAGATACATTACTATTATGTGTTCCAACAATGTTAAAACCAACTGGAGTTTCTTCTAAAAATTTTCGGATACTACCAACATAATAAGCTGTTTCAAATGTATTATACCCCATAGCCTTATGAGGTTCAATGTTATTATATTTTAAAAAAGTATTAATTGCTTCTTTGTTTTTTTCTTCTTTTGTACGCGCCATGGTAACTCCTATGAATTTTTTAATATAATGAGAAACTTATTATAGCTACTTTCATTTCAATCTTTAATAGATGTTTTGAAAAAGTGATGTATGGGACCATGACCTTTACCTAATATCTTATCCTTCCCTTTATCTATAGCCATGTTAAGATACCCACATCCTTTGATGCATGCCTCTTCTAAAGTAAAGCCTAATCCTACAAAAGTAGCAATACTTGAGGATAAACTACAGCCTGTTCCATGTGTATTTATAGTCTCCACTGTTTTATTATTTATGATAGTAGACTTTTTATTTTCATAGTTATAGAGTACATCTGTCATACTTTCACTTAGTTCTAAATGTCCCCCCTTGAGTAAGACAGAAGTGTGATAGAACTCTGCTAACTCTTTTGCTGACTCTTTTATATTTTCTAAGTCTATAGAGTGCCCAATGAGTAGTTCTGCTTCTGGAATATTTGGTGTTATAAGTGTAACATGTGGTAAAAATGCCTTAAGACTTTCAACTGCATCGTCATTGAGAAGTTTATCACCCGAGGTTGCAATCATGACGGGGTCTAAAATAATATTTGTTATTTTATACTTTTCTAAAGTATTTTGTACAGCCTTAATAACTTCAGATGAGTGAAGCATACCGATTTTTATGCATGAGAAATGTATGTCATCAAGCACTGCTTGCATTTGCATTACAATATGAGGCACAGGAATAGCGTGAATATCTATAACGCCTTGGGTGTTTTGCGCTGTAGTTGCTGTAATCACAGAAGCCCCATAGCCACCATTTGCAGAAATACTTTTTATATCTGCTTGAATACCTGCACATCCTCCAGAATCAGAACCTGCGATAGTAAGTATGCTGCAATATGAAGTACTCATATTTTCCACTCCTCTTGTTTGTATGCAGAATCCCAAAACATCCATTCGAGTTTAGAAGTTTTTATAAAGACTTCTTCCATTTTTGCTAGATTTTGTGGTGAAGCCGTTAAAGCGTACGTGTCAACAATGCGGATGGCTTGCTTTACGGCTTCTGCAAACGCATCACTAGCGTACGTTTCTATCCATGATTGGTAAGGATTTGCGTCTTCATTTTTTTGCGTCTTTAGTATAAAGTCTCCAACTTCTTTATAAATCGTAAAACAAGGGAGTACAGCTGCCACTCCTACTTCTACTGATTCGTTATGAACTATTCGTGCAAGGTATGCGTTGTAAAGTTCACATGTAGGAGAAGGGGTAGGGTTCTTGTATTTTTCTTCTAAAAATTCTTTATGTAAGGCATCTTCAACTTGTATGATACCAGTAGCAGATTCATAAAAAAATTGTGTGTCTTGTGGGTTATTACATTTTGTGCCTACTGTCACGAGCGCTTTTTTATATTCACTTAAATAGAGTGAATCTTGGTTGACATAAAATCCAAAAGTGTCTTTGTTGAGAGTGGCTTGCATAAGTTCAGTTACAAAGTCATGTGTAATGATCTCTTGATATATATATTCTGTTTTAGCTCTTGTTTTTTCGTACCAGTTTTGCATAATAGTATCCATTAAATTATAAGTGAGTCATGATAACAAATTTTTCTAAATACAAGCCCTTTATCTATAAGCACAAATAAGATAAAATACTGTTCTAATTTAAAGTTTCAAAATCAAAAGGTTTAATCATAATGAGTGAAAGCAAAAATTTTTTACGTACAATAGTTGAAGAGGACTTAAAGTCAGGCAAGAATAAAGAGATTGTTACACGATTTCCACCTGAGCCTAATGGATTCCCACACATTGGACATGCTAAGTCTATTTTTATAAATTTTGGAATTGCTAGAGATTATAATGGGCACTGTAACCTTAGAATGGATGATACAAACCCAACAAAAGAAGATACAAAATATGTTGAAGCTCTTAAAGATGCTGTAGAGTGGTTAGGATACGAATGGGATGGCAAGGTCCGTTTTACTTCTGATTATTTTTCTCAAATACATGATTATGCAGTAGAACTCATTAAAATGGGTAAAGCGTATGTTGATAGTACTGACGAAGAAGAGATGCGTGAACTTCGTGGAACTGTAACAGAGGCAGGTAAGCGTAGTAAATATGCAAAGCGTAGTATAAAAGAAAATCTAGAACTTTTTGAGAGAATGAAAAAAGGTGAATTTAAAGATGGAGAACATGTTCTAAGAGCTAAGATAGATATGTCGGCTGCAAATATGAAAATGCGAGATCCATTAATGTACCGTATTCGAAATGTACACCATTTTAGAACAGGGGATGCATGGGCTATATACCCTATGTATGACTTTGCACACTGTTTATCTGACTATATTGAAGGAGTCTCTCATTCTATTTGTACCTTAGAGTTTGAAAATAATCGTGATATTTATAACTGGGTACTTGATACTCTTGGGCTTACGCCTTCACGACCCTACCAACATGAATTTGCACGACTTGGTATTAACTATACGGTTATGAGTAAAAGAAAGCTCTTAGAATTGGTAGAAGGTGGACAAGTTGATGGTTGGGATGACCCTCGTTTACCAACCATAGCAGGGTATAAAAGAAAAGGGTATACACCTGCGTCTATTTTAAACTTTTGTGATTCAGTAGGTGTAGCCAAAGCAAACTCGATGGTTGATGTTTCACAACTAGAATTTTGTATACGAGATGACTTAAATAAAAAAGTACCTCGTGTTATGTGTGTTCTTGACCCACTCAAAGTAACTCTTATAAATTATGAAGGGAGTGAAGAGATTAATGCTCCGTATTACCCACATGATGTTCCTAAAGAGGGAGAAAGAAAGTTGCCTTTTTCTAGTGAAATTTATATTGAGCGTGATGATTTCAATGAAAACCCTCCTAAAGGTTATTTCCGTCTTACTCCTGAGCAACCTGTACGCCTTAGACATGGGTATATTATCACATGTAAAGAAGTTATAAAAGATGAAAATGGGAATAGTATTGAAATAAAAGCAGAGTATAGTCCTGAATCTAAAAGTGGTTCGGACACGAGTGGTATTAAAGTTAAAAGTGCTATTCATTGGGTTGATGCTACGACTGCTAAAACTGTAGAAGTAAGACTTTACGATAGATTATTCTCCAAAGAAGCACCTGAAGGCGTAGACGACTTAAACCCTGATTCTTTAAAGGTGATTAAAAATGCTCTTATTGAGCCTGCTGTTATCACAGATAAACCTGATGAAAGATTCCAGTTTGAAAGACAGGGGTATTTTTATGCTGATCCTGTTGACTATACAGATGCAAAACCTGTGTTTAATAAAATCGTTGGACTTAAAGATTCTTGGGGTAAAAAGACAAAAATAGCTGAACCTGCAAAGAAGCCTCAGGTTAAAAAAGTACAAGTAGATGGTGAAGTTGTTGCTATGAGTGAAGAAGAGCAAGCGCGATTTGATAAATATACTACTGAATTTGGACTTAATAGTGAAGTGGCAAATATTTTAGCTCGAGATGAACAACTTACATCATTTTTTGAAGATGCCTTAGCCGTACTAAATAGTCCTATAAATTTAGCAAATATTGTAGTAGGTGAGGTTGCAAGAGAGTTAAAAGAAAAGCAAGTAGATGAGCTAAAGTTTACTGCAAAACAAATAGCTGAACTTGTTAAACTAATTGACGATAAAACTATTTCAAATAAGATTGCGAAACAAGTCTTTGAAGAGATGGTAAAGTCAGGGGATAACTCAAGTAAAATAGTTAAAGCTAAAGGACTTGTTCAAATAAGTGACCCTGCTGTAATTTCACCTATTATAGATGAGGTAATTGCAAAGAACCCTGATAATGTTGCAAAATTTAAAGCAGGGAACACGAAACTTCTAGGTTTCTTTGTTGGACAAGTTCTAAAAGCTACTGGTGGAAAAGCTAATCCTAAAGTAGTGAATCAACTTGTGCATGAGAAGCTAAAATAAAAATTTATATAATCCATTCTTTGAGAGGAATCTTCATTTTGATTCTATAGAGTACTAATGGGTACGCCGCAAAGAATGAACCAATAGCAATATACAGAGGAAGTATAACATTCTCAAAACTCTGCTCTTCTATTGCTAAAACAGCAAGCAAAGACCCTAGAAAAAAGAATATCCAAGCAAGTGGCTTTTCTTCAGCGGGAGTCTTAAAAACAAAACGTAATGTAGGTAAAAGAGCACAGAAATCTGCAAAAATTGCAAGGCTTATTGGGAGTAGTCCTGAATCATCTTTGAAATAGTACCAGATAAATATGGCAAGTATTCCCACACTCAAAGAAAATTTTTCAAGATAGTCAGGTTTTGTACTTTTTCCTTTAAATAGCGTTAATACAAAAACAATACTAGGGTTTACCATAAAAATCACTGTCATCATTTTTGTGACTTCATCTGCTGTAGGGGGAGTTATTAACCAAAATGCGAAACCAATAATACTCCAAATAAACCAAGAAATTTGATTTGGTTTTACAGTTCCCCTAAAAATACTTATGATGTAAGGAAGTATAGCAATAGCAAAAATAAACTGTGCTACAAGTCCTAAGTAGTATGACTCTATTATCATTTTATTGTGTCCTTAAAGGGTTATAATTTTAAATGTATTATACTACAAAGGCAACTATAACTTTTGCTATAATGATGACAATACGAAACTAAAATGAAAGGTAAACACTTCTTTGCAAAATACAGCACTTAACATACTCAAAACAGGTAATAACGTTTTTATTACTGGTTCTGCTGGGACTGGTAAAACATATCTTTTAAACATGTACACTTTTTATTTAAAATCACGAAAAATTATTCCTACTATTGTAGCTCCTACTGGAATTGCAGCTTCACATTTACAAGGGCAAACGATACATTCATTTTTTAGTCTTGGAATTGCTAGTGAAATAGATGACTACTATATAGAGTCTTTGTTAGAAAAGAAATATTTGCAAACAAGATTTTCTAAACTAAAGGTTCTTATAGTCGATGAAATTTCTATGGTGTCTCCTGAGATATTGAGTGCAATGGACAGAATATTAAGAGCATTTAAAAAGAACAACACTCCTTTTGGTGGTGTTCAAACAATACTTTCAGGTGATTTTTTTCAACTTCCTCCAATCTCACGTGTACCTACAGATAAACGCTTCGCTTGGCAATCTCCATCATGGAAAGAACTTGAACTCAAAACATGTTATTTACAAGAAAAATTTAGACAAGATGATAATGTTTTAATTAGTATTTTAGATGAAATGAGAAGTGGCAAGGTATCGAGTCATTCTTATGATGTATTAAATTCGAGGTTTCATAAAGATTTAGACATAGACTTTACTCCAACGAAACTTTACACGCACAATATGGATGTTGATAGAATAAATCAAGACGAGTTAAATAAACTTAAGCAACCGAGTAAAGTATTTAAGTATAAGTCAGAAGGAACGGCAAAAAATATTGAAAAAATATTTAAATCTTCCCTTGTCTTAGAAGAAATTAGTCTCAAAAAAGATGCGATAGTTATGTTTATAAAAAACAATCATGAATTAGGCTACGTTAACGGTACTACAGGTGTCGTCGTAGACTTTGACAAACAAACAGGTCTTCCTATTGTTAAAACATCTCACGGGTTATTAATCAAGCTTGGCTTAGAAGACTGGAATATAGAAAATGATAGTGGAAATATAGTTGCGAAAATCTCACAAGTTCCACTTAAACTTGCATGGGCAATAACGATACATAAATCGCAAGGTATGACACTTGATTCGGCTGAGATAGACCTGTCTAAAACATTTGAAGTAGGACAGGGTTATGTAGCACTTTCGCGTATAAAAAATATAGAAGGCCTGCGTCTTATGGGTTTAAACGATAAAGCATTAACAGTAGACCCTCTTATATTACACATTGATGAAAGAATTAAAGGGGCATCTGCAAAAGCTAGTGATGCAATATCTGCACTTTCACCTGAGCACCTTAAAGAAATATTTAATGCGTATATTTTAAGTATAAATGGGTTAACAGATAAAATGCAAATAGAAGAACAAGAGAAAGTTTTAAAGTCTGCGAAAAAAATAGTGGCGAACAGTGTCACCCCTACACATATTCAAACAAAAGAACTCATAGAAAGTTCTTCTTCTCTTGATGAATTAGCTACAAAAAGAGGTATGAGTAAGGGAACGATTATAAAACATTTAAGTGTTTTAAAAGAAGAAAATCCAGATATAAATTTAGATAAGTTTATGCCAAGTTCAGAGATTATGGAGCTTGTAAAAGGTGCCTTAGTAAAAATAAAAGAACAAAATAATAAAGATGATTTTAGTGAAGATGGTAAACCTAGGTTAAAACCAATATTTGAAGCACTAGACTCCGAAGTGGACTATGATTCTATACGGATAGTACTTCTTTAGAAGTTGATTTTAAACGCAAAGTTCCAAGTACGTTGCATAGCTTAAGTACTTTTTGTATGCTTCTTTATCGTGTATTTTTATATACGCAAGATAATCAGCAGATTCTTTCATTTTTATTTGTCTTTCTTGTTCTTGCGTATTTTCGATTGTATTTAAAAATTCTTGATAGTTTTTTAATTTTATACTTTTAACTTTCATACGTAGAGTTGTCTGATTCTATTTTAGCTCTATCTGCCTTGGAGACATAAGCGGGCTTAGAAGAAGTCTTTAACTTTGCACGAGCACGTTTGAGACGTTTATTATGCAACTTTTGGATTTTATCTTGTCTATTCATAGTATTATCGCCTCATTATTTCAATTTAATTGTATGCTATTATACTTTACAAAGAGATAAACAACTCTTTATTTCTGATTTATTTTATATTTTTATTGGAAAATTCAGTTAGAATGCGGCATGAATAAAAAACAATTTACTATTTTAAGTACAGGAAATATATTACATAAAGATGAGGGTATTGCTTTATATGCAAGTAAGTACCTCGAGGCTAATTACAATTTTTATCCAAGCGTAGATATTATCCATGGTAGTATACAAGGGATGAGTTTACTCAATATTTTTATGGAGTATGAGGAAATAATTGTCCTTGATGTCATTGGTCTTGAAGATGTTGCAGGTTCAATGTACCAGTTTCCTATGTCAACATTTCGTACTTTTAGTACAGACGAAGATGACAACGAAATGAGTGTTTTAGGATGTTTAAATCTACTTGAACATAAAAAAGAAGCCCTCCCTAAGGTTAGCCTTTTTGCAATTATTCCAAAGACAATTGAACCTAAAATAGGTTTAAGTGATTCTCTTTTGAAGCCTTTTGAAGCTTATGTTTTGATGA
>NZ_JAEMVA010000030.1 GCF_029215955.1 Sulfurimonas sp. SAG-AH-194-I05 | reverse complement strand
GTTTTTTAATTTTCTTTTTTCATTTGCATGTGGCACTAAAAATTCTAAGTTTCCTACGAGTTTTTTTACTATCTTTTTCTCTTTAAGTAACTGATGTAAACATACAATACTTTCTTCATCAAAAAGAAGCTTAATATCATCCAATGTTAAAGGTCTTTTGTCTAAAGTATTTATAATATCTTCATCACTATAGTACCCATTATTTGGCTCAGCATGTACCCTAGAAGCTATATGAATAGGTAATGAAGTGTCAAATATTAAAGATGCTTCATACAGTTCTTTATAACTAATTCCCATGACAGGATATGCTGGTGGTCTGTCTATTGTTCCTAAGTCTATTCTTTGTGTATTGACTTCCAGGAGAACATCATTTAATTTTTCTATCTCTTCTTTCGTATCATTAAGTCCATGTACAAAAAGTATTTCTATAAAAAGTTTTCCTTTATAAACAGCACTAAATTCTTTTACTTTAGCCACAATATCTTCAACAATTATACTCTCATGTGGTCTATCTATTTTTTTAAATACTTCAGGTGTAATCGCATCAAGAGAAAGCTTAACTTGGTCAAGTTTTAAAAGTGCTTGAAATACGTCATGGTTAATTAATGTGGCACTATTTGTTAAAATCAATGTTTGAGTATTTTTTTTTACTTTATCTATTGCATCTATTAACTCTGAAAGGTTTGGATACAAAGTAGGTTCACCATTCGCAGTTAAAGTTATAACATCAACACTAGCATTTAAATGTGGTGTTAAAGCCTCTATAATTGTAGGTACCGATACAATTCTATCTTGCTTATCCATTGTATGTGCTGGAGCTAATTCACAATAAAGACAGTCAAAATTACACTGCTTGTAAGACGGGGAAAGATCTATCCCTAAACTCATGCCAAAACGGCGTGAGTTTATAGGTCCAAAAATTATATTATTTTCCACTTACTCGTTGACACTCACTAACAAAATGGATAGCGTTTTCAACAGGAACATCAGGTAAAATACCATGCCCTAAGTTAAATATATGACGTTTTCCTTTCATAGTGTCTTGAATCGCGTGTACTGATTCTGTGATTTTTTCTTTAGAATATAAACGACATGGTTCCATATTTCCTTGAAGAACATATTTATCTCCAAGTTTCTCTTTTGCTAAAGACATTGGTGTCGACCAGTCAACACCAAAAACATCAAAGTTACCATATACTTTGTCTAAAAAAGCAGGAATACCTTTAGGAAACATAATAACCGGTACATGTGGATATTTTTCTTTTAAATATTCAGCAATCTCTACCATGTATTTCCAAGAAAATTCATCATAAAGATCTGGCTCAATAGCAGCCGCCCATGAATCAAATATTTGAACAACATCTATTCCACTTTGAATTTGTTTTTCCATATAGAGCTTAACTACTTCTGTCACTTTACTCAAAATATTATGTAAAAGTTTAGGGTTTGAGTACATCATTTTTTTACAAATATTATATGTTTTTGTACCTTGTCCTTCTATCATATATGTTGCCAAAGTCCAAGGAGCACCTGTAAAACCTATAAGTGCTTTATTATCCCCTCTTGCATCTAACTGCGTACGAAGTAATTTAATGGTATCAAATACATACGTAAGTTTACTCGCGGCTTCCTCACCACCAATGAGTCTATCTAAGTCTTCTTGGCATGTGAGTGGGTCAGAAAACTTAGGTCCTTCACCTTTTATAAATGACAAATCCATTCCCATTTCATCAGGAATAACTAAAATATCAGAAAATAAAATTGCGGCATCTACCCCTACAATGTCTAAAGGCTGAATCGTTACTTCAGCAGCCTGCTTAGGGTTATGACAAAGATTTAAGAAGTTTCCAGCCTCAGCACGAACTTTCATATACTCAGGAAGATAACGTCCTGCTTGTCTCATCATCCAAACTGGAGTGTATGGAGTTTCCTTACCTAAACATGCATCTACAAATATTTTACTCAACTTTTTTCCTTAAAATTAATTTTAACCATATATCTCGTTTTTTTACTTTTTTCCAACTTTACCTAAAAAGTATAAACCTACCGAAACAGCAGTAATTGACAATGCAAAATAGAGTAGGTCCAATGGATTATTATACTCCGTATGTGCTACTTTTTGAAAAAAACCAACAACTAAAACCATTACAATTACTTTTGATATTTTATCTTTTAACTGATCAAGAGAATGAATAGCTAAAATTTTATTATCTTGTCCATCATCTTTAGCTACATCTATTTCTGAAATAAACAATTCATATAAACCAAATGAAAATAACAACATAACAACACCAATAAGATACAAGTCAACAGCACCAATAATACCACCAACAACATCTGCATGGAAATTATCAGGATGCCCACCTGTTGCATATGTATTTAATACAAACTTCGCAGTTTCAAAGATATCAAAAGAAGCTACAAGAAAAAGTATGACAGCTCCGATTAAACCAAAAACAACAGCTAAAACAACCATAAATCTTGATGCCCAGAGTGAAGCTTCAAATATACTCTCAATTTTATTCATATTAATTTTCCTTCTTCAATTTCTATCCATTTTTGGGCAATTCGTACTGCATTTGTAGCAGCTCCTACTCTTAGGTTATCTGCAACTACAAATAAATGAAGCATGTTTTTTGCATACATATCATTTCGAATACGTCCAATAAAAGTTTCATTTTTATCTACACATGTAGAAGGCATTGGGTAAAGAGCTTCATCTGGATTGTCTAAAATAACAAGGTTTGGAGCTTTACTTAAAATTTCTCTTGCTTCATCTGCTAAAATATCTTTTTCAAATGTGAGCGTAAGTGCTTCTGCATGTCCACGAAGTGTTGGAACACGTACACATGTAGCACTCAACGCTACATTTTTATGCATAATCTTGGTAGTTTCATTTACCATTTTCATCTCTTCTTTTGTATACCCATTTTCAGTAAAAACATCTATTTGCGGAATTACATTCAGAGCAATTTGTTGGTTAAATGCTTTGTGTTCAGATTCACTTAACTTAAAGGCAAAAAAATCTTGCATTTGTGTGACTAACTCTTCCATTGCTACTTTACCAGCACCCGATGTTGCTTGGTATGTACTAACATCAACTCTTTTTAATCCATACACATCATCAAGTGGCTTAAGTGCTTGAACCATTTGAATAGTTGAGCAGTTAGGATTTGCTATGATTCCAGATTTTTTCCACATGCTAATATCTTCAGGGTTTACTTCAGGAACAACTAAAGGAATATCTTTATCCATTCTAAAATGCGATGTATTATCAATAACTACAGCACCAGCTTTTACAGCAGAAGGAGCAAACGTAGCACTCACACTACCACCAGCAGAAAAAAGAGCTATTTCAATCTCTTCTTTTTCAAAAATATCATGCGTTAGTTCTATAATAGAAATACTTGAACCATTAAAATCTATACTTTTTCCAACGCTTCTTGCACTCGCTAGCGGTACAAGTTTATTTAATGGAAAATCTATTTCTTGTAAAATTGTTACTATCTCTTCACCAACAGCACCATTTGCACCAACAACTGCTACGTTATATGTTTTTTCTGCCATATTTATAATCCTTAATTAATTCTATTTTGTATAAATAGTTCTTCTGAAGTAATTTCTAAATCTTCACTTAAAATCACTGCTCTCTCAACTACAGAAATAAGTTCTCTAATATTCCCAGGCCAAGTATAATTGAGTAAAGTATTTTCTGCTTCTTTACTGAAAGTTTTTAATTCAAACTCGTATTTTGTACAGTTTATTGCACACATTGCCTGTGCAATTTGTAAGATTTCATCTTTTCTTTCTTTGAGTGGTGGAATATGCAAAGGTATTGTATTGAGTCTATAGTATAAATCTTCTCTAAATTCTGCATTTTTAATTTTATCGAGTAGATTTGCATTCGTTGCAGATACAATTCTAATATCAATTTTAATCGACTTGGAAGCACCCAAACGTCGTACTTCTTTTTCTTGCAAAGCACGAAGAAGTTTAGCCTGAACACCATAAGGCATTTCACCAATTTCATCTAAAAATAAAGTGCCGCCATTGGCAAGTTCAAACTGTCCAGCTTTTGCCTCACTTGCATCTGTAAAAGCACCTTTTTCAAATCCAAAAAGTTCACTTTCTATAAGGTTTTCAGGAATAGCTGCCATATTAATCGCTATAAAAGGCTTTTTAGCTCTTGGTGAATTTTCATGAATATAATTTGCAAAAACTTCTTTTCCAACACCACTTTGACCTAAAAGAAGAATACTAGCATCGGTTTTAGCTGCCTTAGTTGCAATTTTTAAAACACCTTCGAGTGCTTTTGAAGAACCTAAAAAACCATTCTTCGTTTTTTTTGTATTTTTTTTAGCTACTTTTTTCTTCGCAGTTTGAACATCACTTTCTCTTTGTATTGCTGCTACTAAAGTATCTACATCAAAAGGCTTTAACAAAAAATCTTTTACACCCAAATGTATGGATTCTATTGCCCGTTGGAGTGTTGCATTTCCAGTCATTATAATTACTTCAAACTTTCCATTTAAAGTTTTTACGAGTTCTATTCCATCCATACCTGGCATATTAATGTCTGTAATAACTAAATCAAAACTATCATCTAAAGACTTTAGGGCATCTTTAGCATTTTTAAATGTTTTAATTTCGTACTCTTTATAATCACTCATAGCGATTTCAAGAGACTTTCTCATATTAATGTCATCTTCAACGATAGCAATTTTCACCTATTTCACCCCTAATTTAAAGAAGTGATTCTAACTAAATTTTCATTAAAATCGACTTTGAAGCATGTGGTTTTTAATGTTAGTATAGTTACTGAAGTATTTTTAAAGTTTTTTGTCTGTGATTTATGTTCCACATGCATACCATTTTCATGTATGAAATCTATAAATTTTTGTGCGTTATTATTTATTATTTGTTTGAAATTTTTTTTGCCTAAAGTATTTAAGATAAGAGACTGAGAAAGACTACCTTGACATTTTTGCATTGCACGCGAAATTTGTAAAGATTCATTATAAAGTACTAAATCTTTTAATACATAACGGTACGAAATAAGGTACTCACTAGCATGTACGCTAAGTGAGTAAAAAAGAATTACTGAGCAAATTGCGAGTGAGCGATAGTTATTTCCATCTCTACTTCGCATAAACCCTCTTTAAAGTTTGTTTCAACTATATTAGCATTTTTAACCATTGCTTGTACAGATGTACGTACAGTTGATTTTTTTACCATCATATCTTGAATGTAATCTTCACCCTCTACATAAACACCTTTGATTTTTTCAGCAATAAGTCTATATGCATCTGCAACGGCTGCACGTTTAGCAAGAGCATACGCTTGTGCCGGTGAAATGGTATTCATAGGTGAGACACCCTGTCCCACTACGAGTACTTTCATAGTTTTATCTCTTTGCAATATTGGTGTATTTTTTGGTAATGTCACCTTAAGTGTAACAGGAGAACATGGAGTACAGCCTTGCATACTTTGAGCAGGCATCAACGTATTACACTTTTGACTACACGGTAGTACAGGCATTCTATTTACACTCTTATAAGGTTCTTTTGCAATATAACCTTGAGCAGGTATACAGCCAGAAAAAGTCAATACACTAAATCCTACCAACATAAACGGAAGATATTTATTTTTCATTTTACACTCCAATAATTATTTTTTATAATAAAGCAAAGATTATTCCAGTTCTAAAGTATCACTTGAAGTTTCTTCATTCTCATCATCTTCTTGCTTTTCTTCTTTTGGACAACGAGAAATACTTGCTACTTCATCGCCCTTAACAATATATACCCCTGAGGTATTTCTACTTGATTTTGAAATTGTTTGCATATCTACACGAATCATTTTTCCAGCTTTTGTAAGAGCCATCATGTCCATCTCTTCATCAACCATTAAACAACCTACAATATTTTTACCAGTTTTAGCTGTCATTTTCATAGCAATGACACCAGAACCACCACGATTTGTAAGTCTGTACTCACCCGCATCAGTACGTTTACCGATACCTTTTTCAGCTACAACTAAAATTTCTTGTTCATCATTCGCAATAATGTTTGCATCAACAACTTCATCACCCTCATGCTTAAACTTAATTCCTCGAACACCACGTGTACTACGTCCCTGCTCTCTTGTTTTTTCTATTTCAAATTTAATACATTGTGCAAATTTAGTAAGTATAAATAAGTACTTCGTGTCTGGACATGCAATTTTTGCTCGAATTAAAGCATCATCCTCATCAAGAACAATTGCACGAACACCATTACTTCTTATGTTATTAAATTCGCTTAAGTTTGTACGCTTGACAACACCTTTTTGCGTAAAAAAGACAAGACCTTTTTCTTCACTAAAATCTGTAGTAGGAATAATGGACTGAATTTTCTCATCAGCTACAAGATTTACAAGGTTTACAACTGCCTTACCTTTGGCTGTTCGACTTCCTTCTGGGATTTTATATACTTTTAGCCAGTGAAGTTGACCACGATCTGTTACAAAAAGAAGCGTATCATGAGTATTACAAGTAAAGAAGTTTTCAATAAAGTCATCTTCGTAGGTAGTTACAGCTGTTTTACCCTTACCACCACGTTTTTGTTTTTCGTAGTTTACTAATGGAACACGTTTAATATAACCACGATGCGTAATCGTTACAACCATTGGCTCATTTGGAATCAGATCTTCTATATCGATATCATCATAATCATCTTCAATCGATGTTCTTCTCTTATCTGTATACGTAGCGTCCACTTCATCAAATTCTTTTGCAATAATTCCATGAAGAATTTCTTCACTTCGTAAAATCGATTCTAAGTATTCTATTAAAGTATGAAGTTTTGTTAATTCTTCTATAATTTTGTCAATTTCTAGACCAGTTAATCGACCAAGTCGCATTGCTACAATACTTGCAGCTTGAATTTCACTAAATTCAAATGCACTCACTAAGTTTTCTTTTGCTTCTTCTTCATTTTGAGATGCACGAATCGTACGAATAACATCATCTATAATATCGATCGCTTTTTTCAAACCTTCTAAAATATGCGCACGCGCTTTTGCTTTTTCAAGGTCAAATATTGTACGACGAATAATTACAGTTTTACGGTGATTTATAAAATGTTTTAAAATTTCAATAATTCCAAAAATACGAGGTTCTTGATTTAATATAGATAGCATAATAATACCGAAGGTAGTTTGCATACTTGTTTGTTTGAAAAGGTTGTTTAAAACAATCTCACTCATAGCATCACGTTTAAGCTCAATTACAACACGCATACCATCACGATCTGACTCATCACGAATTAATGAAACACCATCAATCATTTTTTGAGTAACAAGGTTAGCAATGTTTTCAACTAACCGAGATTTATTCACTTGATAAGGAAGTTCATCTATTACTATTATCTCTTTTTTTGCTATTTGCTCTATGTGTGTTTTTGCTCGAACCTTTATACGACCACGTCCTGTCTCGTATGCATCCATTATTCCTTTTTTACCAAAAATAATACCACCAGTTGGAAAATCTGGTGCTTTTATATGATCCATTATTTCTATAAGAGAAATATTTGGATTTGCTAAAAGAGCCTTGAGTCCAGCCATTATTTCAGTTGGATTGTGAGGAGGAATATTTGTTGCCATACCAACTGCAATTCCAGAAGAACCATTTATAAGTAGATTAGGAACACGTGTAGGCATAACATCTGGTTCTTTAGTAGTACCATCGTAATTATCTGTCATATTTACTGTATTTTTATCTAAGTCTTTTTGTAATTTACCATCAACAGTATGTATACCTAGTAATTCACCTGCGTACTTTGTCATACGTGCTTCTGTGTATCTCATAGCTGCGGCAGAATCACCATCAACGGAGCCGAAGTTTCCTTGACCGTCAACAAGTTCCATTCGCATGGAAAAATCTTGTGCCATTCTTACGAGAGCATCATACACTGAGTTGTCACCATGTGGATGGTACTGACCAATCACATCACCAACAATACGTGCTGACTTTTTAAACTTCGCACCATGTGAAAGACTTAACTTATCCATCGCATAAAGAATTCTTCTATGTACTGGTTTTAAACCATCACGAACATCTGGCAAGGCACGTCCTACGATTACACTCATAGAGTAATCAAGGTAACTGTCTTGAAGAGTTTTTTCAATATTTATCTGTTGTATATCATCATTGTTTAGCAAATCGCTCATTCAAACACCTGAAAATTAAATTCATTTATAATAGCTTAAAAGTGCTTAAGATATTACTAAATTTTAAAAAGTTACACAATATTTTTTCAAATGAAGAGAAAAATCATATTGATTAAAAATTAATCACTTATTTGATGAAGAAATGAAACTTAGTTTGTATAATTTGCACAATTAATTATAAGGATAAATAATGAAGAAATTCTTTCTCGCTCTTTTAGCATTGCCAACATTTGCATTTGCTGAAGACACTTTAAACAGTGGTGACACTGCTTGGATGCTAGTTGCTACGGCTTTTGTAATGTTAATGACACCTGCAGGTCTTGCACTATTTTATGGTGGTCTAACACGTTCTAAAAATGTACTTAATACAATAGGTATGAGTTTAGGTGCGTATGCTGTTGGTACTCTTGTTTGGGTACTTATTGGTTATTCTGTTGCTTTTGGTGATGGTGATTTAATTGGTACTGGTAAAGTAATGCTATCAGGAATTACAAATGAATCTTTAACTGGAAGTATTCCTGAGTTACTTTTTGTAGCATTTCAAGGTACTTTTGCTGCAATCGCAGTTGCAATTGCATCTGGTTCTATGATAGAAAGAGTTAAATTTTCTACATTTTTAATTTTTGCTGCTTTATGGGTAGTTGTTGTTTATGCTCCTATCACACACTGGGCATGGAGTGGTAATTCAACTACACTTAACTTCGGTGAAATGGATTTTGCTGGTGGTACTGTTGTTCACTTAAATGCTGGTGTTGCTGGTTTTGTTGTGGCTATGATTCTTGGCCGTAGAAAAGATTATGGAAAAGTTGCTATTAAACCTTTCTCTCCTATTTTAGTTGCTCTTGGTGCTGCTTTACTATGGTTTGGTTGGTTCGGTTTTAATGCTGGTTCACAAGTTGCTTCTGATGGTACTGCTGCATCTGCATTCTTAGTAACAAACGTTGCTGCATCTCTTGGTGTTATTGGTTGGGTTTTAGTTGAATGGATCGTATACAAAAAAGCTACAATAATCGGTGGTGCTTCTGGTGCTGTTGCTGGTCTTGTTGCTATTACTCCTGCTTCTGGTTCTGCTGGTGTTGAGGGTGCAATTATTATTGGTCTCGTTGGTGGTATACTTGGGTTCATCGGTGTTTCTAAACTTAAAAACATGTTTAAAGTTGATGATTCTTTAGATGCATTTTGGATTCATGGTCTTGTAGGTATTTGGGGTTCAGTTGCAACTGCAATCTTTATAGCTGATTACGCAATGGCTGATGATTATAACATGATGACACAACTTGTTGCTCAATTTTCTGCAATTGGTTTAACTATTGTTTATTCAGGTATCGCAACTGCTGTTGTATTCTTTATAGCATCTGCAATCACTGGTGGTGGTAGAGTTGATGAAGAGACTGAAGCACGTGGTCTTGATGAAGTTGTTCATGGTGAAAAATCTATAAACCTTTAGTAGTTGATTAAAACTACGAAAGTGGTTACAATTTTAAAATTAAGATAAAGGGGCTTTGCCTCTTTAAGAAATACAGGAGTCATAAGATGAAAAGAATAGAAGCTATTATTAAACCATTCAAATTAGAAGATGTTAAAGACGCATTAGCTGAGATTGGCATAGAAGGTATGACAGTTAGCGAAGTTAAAGGTTATGGACGTCAAAAAGGTCATAGCGAGCTTTACCGTGGAGCAGAGTATGTTGTAGATTTTTTACCTAAAATCAAAATGGAAATGATTGTTCAAGAAAAAGATGTTGATCAAGTAACAGCAACAATCGTTGAAGCTGCTAGAACTGGAAAAATTGGTGATGGTAAAATTTTCGTTAGCGATATCGAAAAAATTATTAGAATTAGAACTGGTGAAACAGATATAGAAGCTATATAATTGTAAATTTCTACATTTCACATGCTCTTGGCATGTGAATCTCTCCCCTAAATCAATCGCATAAACTATCAAAAAGAAAATAATTCCGCTAAAATAAACTCTACAATTAATATCTCAAGGATACTCCACATGCTAGAATCTGATTTTAAATATATTATCGATACCTTCTTTGCACTTTTTTCTATGGTTCTTATTATTTTTATGGTACCTGGCTTTGCTATGCTTGAAGCTGGTTTAGTACGAACGAAAAATGTCACTTCTGTTTTAACAATAAATGTAATGATATACGCTGTTGCTTCCATGGCATTTTTGCTTATAGGCTATGATTTAGCCTTTGCTTCATGGGAAAATGATTCCATGAGTAAATGGGCTGCATTCATGTTTCAAATGGCTTTTGTTGGAAAAACAATTAATATTATGAGTGGTGGAGTAAGTGAGCGTGTACGTATCATTCCTTTAGCAATTTTTGCTGTTATTATGGGTGGTTTTATTTACCCTACTGTTGTTAATGTAAGCTGGGGTGCAGATTTTATCGCTGGAACATTTCTAGATATAAACATGTATGATTTAGCGGGTTCAACTGTTATACACTCAACTGGTGGATGGGCACTTTTAGCTGCTATTATTATAATGGGTTCACGTAAAGGTCGTTATGTTAATGGAAAAATTAGAGTAATCCCCGCTTCAAATATTCCACTTGTAGTTCTTGGAGCGTTTTTACTTTGGATTGGCTGGTTTGGTTTTAATGGTGGTTCAGTTGGAAGTATTTCTAGTGTTGCAAATGCAGATGCAGTCGCTAAAACAATTATGAATACAAATACCGCTGGTTTAGCAGGAGCATTGATAGCAGGTGCTATCATGTACATTCGTTATAAACTCTTTGATATTACTATGATTTTAAATGGTGCACTTGGTGGTTTAGTGGCTGTGACTGCTGGCCCTGATTTATACGATGTATATACTCCTATTTTAATCGGTGTAATTGGTGGAGCGCTTGTTGTTTTTGCTGTACCATTGTTTGATAAACTTAAACTAGATGATCCTGTTGGAGCACTTTCTGTACACTTAGTAAATGGTATATGGGGAACTTTAGCGGTAGGTATCTTTGTTGAGAGTGTTTCATTTTTAGACCAGTTAAAAGGTGTAGTAGTTATAGCTGTGTTTGTATTTAGTGTTTCTTTTACTGTTTTATATATAATAAATAAAATTGTAAACTTTCGAGCAAAAGATGATGCACAAGTTGAAGGTATGGATGTAAACGAATGTGGAGTTGAAGCCTACCCTGAATTTAAACGTGCTATATAAAATTTAAACTTTTTTTGCTACTATGCCACTTATGATTCGACATAGTAGCTCTATCTTACTCTCTTTCTTACTTCATATCGCTATAATTTTCTTCGTAGTATTTCTTTATAAATCAATTCCAGAAAAAAAAGAGCACTCTGAAAAAAGAGTGAAAATTATTCTTTGTAATGTTATAGACGAGCCTATAATAGAAAAAAAAGAAAAAAGAGAGAAAAAAGAGACCAAAACTGAAAAGAAAAAAGCAACTAAGAAAAAAATAATCAAAAAAAAAGAAGTTATTAAAAAAGAAATAAGAAAGCCAAAGCCTGTTATTGAAAACATTTTAAAAGAAGAACCTAAAACAACTATAATTGAAAAACCTATTGTAATTCCCCAAGAACGCAACACCACCATTGTAACTAAGAAAGAGCCTACTCCAACACCTAAAAAAAGTCATAAACAATATAAGAAGCGTATTCAAAAAGATTACCTAAATGAACATGTGCAAGCAATAACACAGCTTTTAAAAGAAAACCTTTATTACCCAAGAGTAGCTAGAAAAAGAGGTGTCGTAGGAGAGGTGCTCATTAGGTTTACTCTTGCAACAGATGCAACAGTTCACAGTATAACCGTAGTCTCATCAGAGCATAAAATACTCTCTCGTGCAGCCATACAAACCATAGAAAATGTAGCACAAGATTTTCCTCAACCACAAGAAGAGCTTATTCTTACTCTTCCCATAGAGTACAGATTAAGAAGGTAAAAAAACTAAAGAAGACTCAATTTTTCAATATCTTCAATATCTTTTACAATACTTGAAGATAAATTTTTATGTCCATTCTTTGTAACTAAAATATCATCTTCAATTCGAATACCGATACCTCTATATTTTTTAGGAATGCTATTATCGTTAGTATTACAATAAATCCCAGGTTCTATCGTTAAAACCATTCCTTTCATTAAAGGTATTTCCTTGCCTTTTGTATCCTTGTAAGGTGCTTCATCATGAACATCAATCCCCATCCAGTGACCAATACCATGTGGATAATATTTTTTATGCGCATCTTTCTTTAAAAGTTTTTTCTTTTTCCCTTTTAAGATGCCTAACAGAAGTAAACCATCACATAACAATTCTTCTGCTTTTTTTTGTAAAGCACTACGCATAACACCTGGTGCAATCATAGAAATAATTTTTACTTGAACATCAAGTATCATTTGATAAAGTTCTTTTTGAGGTTTTGTAAATTTTCCATTTACCGGTATGGTCCGAGTAATATCACTCGCATAATATTCATATTCGCATCCAGCATCAATTAAAATAAGTTCTCCATCCTCAAGAGGTTTATTGTTCTCAATATAATGCAAAGTATTCGCAGCATTTCCACATGCTACTATAGAAGTATACGCATCACTATATGCACCCTTAGCTTTAAATATATTTTCTATTTTTGCTTGAAGTTCATACTCGTTTTTATCAACTTTAGTACAAGACATTGCCTTATGATGTGCTTTTTGAGTGATTTTAATTGCTTTTTGTATGAGTTTTATTTCAGCAGTCGATTTTACAAGTCTCATATTTTCAATATTTAAAGCAATATTTTTATGTGTGTGCATACCTTTAGAAATTCTCTTAAGTGCTTTAAATTTTAAGTAGGTGAGCTTAAAGTCATAGTAAAGAACTTGCTTGCGTGTTGAAAATTCTTTAAATTTTTCTTCTAAGGTATCTATTGTATAAACTTCATTAACCGAGAAAAGTTTTTTTGCTTCAACTTCTCCTAATCGCTGACCTGTCCACAACTCTTTTTTAACATCTTTTTTAAGAACAAATAAAATTGTTTTAAATTTATTTTTCTTCTTTACAATCATCAAACATGATTCATCTTCTTTAAAACCTGTTACATAATAAAAATTGCTATTTTGTCTATACGGATATTCTGTATCATTTGAGCGTGTTTTTTGGTTTGCACTATGAATGAGGCATATCGATTCACTCGACATGCTTTGTGCTAGTTTTAAACGTCTATGTGCATACTCTTTTTGAGAAATCATTTACATACCTTTATTAACCAATTATTACTTTGAGAAAGAATGTTATCCAATGCTTGGGATAATCCTTGAACTCCACCATTAGCATTGAGTTCTTTTATATCCACATGTGAGGAAAAGGTTTCACTTGCAAAAACCTTACGTGTTCGTACTTCAACAAGTGTAATATTCATGCGAATCTTCGCATGTGAAGAAGACGAATTTTCATTAAAGTATTGCATGAAATCTTCTATATTTATTTCCATTATATAGTCACTTCTACTACGAGACTTTGCAATTTGCACATTTTTAAATATTTGAGAATCTCTAATAAGTGTTAGTAAACTCGCTGTAATAGCACGATTTGGACTAAGTGACCACTTTGACTTCGAGTAAGTATATTGCTTTGAAGATCCTATAGAGTACTTCATATTACGTGTTAAAAGAGAGGCTACACTAAATGCATTTGCAATTTTCAAGCTTTTTTCTTTACATCTATTTGTCTCAGTATCGTTTATAGTTATACTTGAAGAAAGTTTATACTCTGTTTTTTGTGGTATTTTTGTAACAATACAACCAGAAAAAAGGAGGGGAATGATAAAGCTAAAAATATAATACATACCTTACTCACCAGGACCTTTTTTTGTAACTTCTTCTTTAAAAAGTATATCTGCTGGATTTTTATCATAGGTTTCGACTAATGATCCAACTTTCATAAGTAACTCTTGCATATCACTCATTGTATTATTAATCCCAGGTGCAAAATCTCCCGCAATATCTTTTATATTAAACTCACCGCTTGCAACAGCACGTTTAATTTCGTCCATTGAACCTTTAATCCCCGTATAGCTACCCATAATTGAATCAAATGATGTAGCTATTTTATTTTCCCATTGTGTACTTTGTAGTAAAAATGCATCTACTTGAGGAGTGAGTTCATCTATTTTATTTGTAACTTCATTAATATTTTTAATACTCATCTGTACATTTTTTATAGTATCTTCATCCAATGTTTTATCTAGCTTTTCCATTAAACTAGCAGTACTATGTAAAATACGCGAAAGATCTTCTTGATTTTTATCATTTAAGAGTCTATTTGTTTTATGAAGCACTGAAGAAAGTTCTGTTGATACACTTCCTAAAGATGTTTCAAAACTTTCAAAGAATGATGGAGTTGTTTTAATCACAGGATATTCCTCAGTCTCTGCAGCCATCAAGTCTTTAGCAGCACGAGAGCCCATACTAAGATTTATATAACTTAACCCTGTAATACCTTGGGAGGTTAGTTTTGCCAAAGTATCTTCTTTTATTGGTGTTGTCTTTAAAATACTTATTCTAACTTCAACCTGTTCTATATTATTTGGGTTAATTTGTAATGCAGTTACTTTTCCAACACTTATACCTCTATACTTTACAGCGGAGTCAATATTTAACCCTAAGACTGATTCATCAAAGTTTATGTTGTAGAGTTTCACTTCTTCTGACTTCGATGGCTTCAATAACCAGTATGAAAAGCTAAGCATTAACATAATTCCAACGAGAACTAAAAAACCAACCAGTGTATAATTTACTTTATTATTCATATTAAATCTTTTCCTTGAAAAATGTTTGTATAAATGTACTTTTAGAAGAAGCGATATCTGCTAAACTACCTTCAAAAGCTATTTTTTTATTATCAATAATTGCCACTTTATCTAATGTGTCATATATAGACTGTAAATCATGAGAAACCATTACAATAGTTAGACCAAGTAAATCACGTAACTTTAAAATGAGGGCATCAAAATCACGAGCAGAAATAGGGTCAAGCCCACTTGTTGGCTCATCTAAAAATAAAAGTTTAGGATCCATTGCAAGAGCACGAGCGAGTGCAGATTTTTTCTTCATACCACCACTTATTTGTGATGGGTAAAGGTGTGCATCAGAGAGTTTCAAACCAACAAGGTTGATTTTAAAAGCAACGATTTCATCAATCATAGCCTTAGATAAATCACTGTACTCTATTAAAGGTAAGGCAATATTCTCTGCAATACTTAAAGAAGAAAACAAAGCTCCTGCCTGAAAAAGGACACCCCATTCTTGTTTTAATTTTTGAGATTCTTTATAACTCATATGAGAAAGGTTATGTCCTAAAACAGATATTTCTCCTTCATCAAAATTTTGTAATGTTACCATTTCTCGTAAAAGTGTTGTTTTCCCACATCCACTAGGACCAAGCATTCCATAGATTTCACCTTTTTTAACTGTTAGGTTTAAACCATCATGAACTATTCTCTCATCAAAAATAGTTGTAACATTTTTTACTTCAATAATATTCATCTTACATACCTAAATTTGTAAATGCTATAGAAAATAAAGCATCACAAACAATAACAGCAAATATAGCTTCTACTACACTTTTTGTTGTATTAAAACCTATACTTTGTGTATCATTTTTCACTTTGAGACCTCTATATATTCCAATAGTAGCAATTAAAAATGCAAAAAAAGGACCTTTTACTAAACCAATAAAAAAATGCTTAGCAGCAACTGCCTCACTAAATCTGTCAATAAATAATGCAGGTGTAATTTGTAAGTCTATACTCGCAACAAGCATACCACCAAGAATTCCCATAATGTCTGCTACAAAAATAAGTAAAGGCATTGCAATCATAAGAGCTATAATACGAGGCATAACTAAAAATATATATGGGTCAAAACCCATAGTTCGCATAGCATCAAGTTCTTCTGTTATTTTCATAGCTCCTATTTGTGCGGTAAAGGCAGAACCGCTACGCCCAGCTATTACTATGGCGGTTATAAGAGGTGCTAATTCACGTAAAATAGAAATACCAAGCATGTCAACTAAAAATATATTGGCACCATATATTTTCAATTGGTATGCTGACTGATACGCAACAACCAAACCAATAAGAAAACTTGTAAGAGCAATAATAGGAAGTGCTTTTAAAGCATTTTCATTTAATTCAAAAGCTATTTCTTTAAATCTAATATTTTGAATTGATTTTAAGTAGTGAAGTTTTGTTGCAAATAGATTTCCTAAAAAGTTAAAAAAGTCTAATAATCCTACGTAATTTTTGTACGTAGTTCTGCCCACTTTGTTTATAAATGATGCCTTTTTAGGTTCTTTTATTTTTTCTACTAAAGAGCATTGCTTTATAACTAAGTCTAATGTACCGATAATTTCAGAAGATGCAGAAGTAATATGTACATTAATATTGCGTGCCTCATAAGATTTTTTCAGCCTTATAAAAAATATTCCACATGCTGTATCTATAGAACTCACATTTTGTAAATTAATTTCTATATTTTTCATCTCTACAAGAGACAAACTTTCTAATTCCCTTTCTAAAGAAGTTACTTTATAAAGATTCAAGCTCCCTGAAAATTCTAAGAGGAGCTTGTTTGAAGAGGATGTTATTTGTATATGTTCCATACGAAGTATTCTTAAAAATCTCTTTCTAAAAGTTTTTTAACCTTAAGGATTGTTAAAATTCTTCCATCTTGCTTACCTACACCATCTATAGAGCTATCTTCAGATGCTATTGTATCAGGTGGAGGACCAATATCTGTTTTTTTAATGCGTAAGGCTTCTGTTAGTCTGTCAATTACAAAACCTGCCACTTCGTCATCTTGCTTAAGAACAAAAACACGTGTTTCATCATTATGATTTTTTGCCCCTAAACCAAATTTAACACGTAAGTCTATTAAGGGAATAACTGAACCACGTAAATTAAACACACCTAAAACATACTGCGGTGTTTGAGGAACTCTTGTCCAAGAGATAGGTTTAATAATTTCTTGAATACTTAAGATAGGCACAGCATACTCTTCTTCGCCAATAACAAAACCAACAAGTTGAACTATGTCGTCTGACTGGTCTAAACCACTATCTTGTTGGTCTGCTTGTTTATTAATAATATCTTTTAATTTATCACTCATTATAAGAACTCCGGTTTAAAGTTAACATTTCTTTGTACTACACTTGCTAAATAGTCAGCTGAATATGGTTTAGTAATATACTCAATCATTCCAGATTCAACACCACGCATTCTATCGGACTTACCAGTACGAGAAGTCACTGCAATTAATGGTAAGTTTTTATATTTGTTATATTTTTTAATCTCTGTTGCTAATGAATACCCATCCATTCTTGGCATCTCAATATCTACAAGCATACAATCAAAATTATGCTCACCCGATTTTAAAATACTCAGAGCTTCTTGCCCATCACTCGCCTCGATTAAAGAGATGCCCATTGGTTCAAGAGCTTTACGCATAATCATTCTATCTGTTTTTGAGTCATCTACAATCATAACTTTATAGTCACTTGCCTTTGTTTTTTCGAGTGTAATTTGTGCTACTTCTGATTGTACAGAAGCACTTGCTTTAACACCTTTAGCCATTTGCATAAGGGCAACAACATCAACAATTAAAGTAACACCACCATCACCACGTATAGTAGCTCCAGCAATACCTTCAATACCTTTAAGATAATCACCCAATGATTTAATAACAATCTCTTCTTGACCAACTAAAGAGTCAACAATCAGACCTAGTTTTTGCGCACCTAAACCAAGAACAACAACGTAAGCGTATTCACTCGCACCAAGGATTCGCTCTACTTCAAAAATATCACCAATATGAACAAGAGATAAAACTTCCTCACGAAGTCTCATAACTGAGCGACTCTCAACTGTATAAATTTCTTCTTGAGAAATTCGAACAGTTTCAAGTACTGATGCTAAAGGAATCGCATAGGTTTCTTCTTGAACACTTACAAGAAGTGCCTGAATAATCGCTAATGTTAAAGGAATTTTCAATTTAATCGAAGTCCCTACATTCACTTCACTGTCAATATCAATGATACCATTAAGTTTTTCAATGTTTGTTTTTACAACATCCATTCCAACACCACGACCAGACACATTCGTGACAGCGGCAGCTGTTGAAAACCCCGGTTTAAAGATAAGTGCAAAAGCTTCTTTTTCACTCATAGAGTCAGCTTCTGTTTCAGTAATAATTCCCTTCTCCAAGGATTTATCTTTGAGCATTTTAGTATCAAGCCCTTTTCCATCATCATCAATTTGAATAACGATTGCATTCCCTTCATTGTATGCTTTTAGCTTAATTGTTCCCGTTTCAGATTTTCCAGCTGCAACTCGTACATCTGGCATTTCAACACCATGATCGCATGAGTTACGAATAATATGAACAAGTGGATCACCAATCTCTTCAACAATAGACTTATCGAGTTCAGTTTCTTCCCCTGAAATTTCAAGCTCTATTTTTTTATTGAGTTCACGTGTTAAATCTCGAATCATACGAGGAAACTTGTTAAATACTTTACCAATAGGAAGCATTCTTGTTTTCATAACTGCAATCTGAAGGTCCGTTGTTACAAGCGATACAATCGATACAACTTGATTGAGCTCCTCAAGGAACTCTTCACCTTCATAGCGTTCTTCAACATCATCATTAATTTTAATAAGTCTATTTTTAGCAAGAACGAGTTCACCAATAAGATTCATTAAATGATCAAGTCGTTTCACATCTACACGAATTGTTTGCTCAACCACTGCTGGAGCTTTTTTAGCTGGAGCCGCGGCTTTTGGTTCTTTTTTTTCTGGTGCTGGCTTAGAAGGAGCCACTGGTGCAGGAGGAGGAGGTGGTGGCGGTGGCGGAGTTGCCGCAGCCGGTGCATCTTCTTCTATAGGCGAAGGTGGTGCTTCAGGAACTGATTCACCTGCTGCTATTTTTGCAGCACGTCTTGCTTTGTCTTCATTTTGTCTTTCATTCAGAAGTCTTTCTATTTCAGCTTCTATATCATTTTCATCCATGTTATCATAATCAAGTTCTTCTTCTGCTTCTTCAAATACAGGTTCATCCTCAAGACTTTGTTCTGCGGGAGCTGATGCTTCAACAACAGGAACATCACCATCACCACCTGAAACCTTATCAAGTCGAGCTACACAGGCAGATACATCAATACCAGCATCAGCACTTGTGTCACGAATAATATTAAGCAGTGCTTTCATAAGGTCAATAGACTCTAAAACTACATCCATAATATCTGGAGTGATAATAAGCTCACCATGTCTTGCCTTATTTAAAACATCTTCCATATGATGTGTTAAATGTGTTAAAACATCAAAATTTAAAAATGACGATGCTCCTTTAACTGTATGCGCGACACGGAAGATTCCATTTAATAATTCTAAATCCTCGGGTGTATTTTCAAGCTCAACTAAATCTTCATCTAACTTTTCAACAAGCTCAAAGGATTCAACTAAAAAATCCTGTAATATCTCTTGAAATTCATCCATATTTATACTCCTTCTTTCATATGAGCACGTACAACACGTGACACTTCATCATAAAATTCACTTGCATCAAACTTAACTAAGTAAGCTTCAGCACCAGCTTCTTTTCCTCTAATTTCACTAAAATGATCACTAATAGACGAATTAAATATAATTGGAATATCTTCAAATCTTCCATCTTCTTTTACATTTGCAGCAAAATGAAAGCCATCCATACGTGGCATTTCGACATCTGAGAGAATTAATTTTAATTTTTCTTGTATTCTGTCGCCATAGGTATTATAAATTTCTTCAAGTTTTTCTAAACCTTCTTTTCCATCCATAGCCTCTACAACTTGAAAGCCCATCTTCTCAAGAGCATCTTTTACAATTCTTCGAGCAGTAGAACTATCATCCAAAATAAGTGCTAAACCTGAAAATGTCGCTGTATCATGAGGCATAGCATCAACATCGGGTGCATACAGGCCTAGGTCTTGAACTACACTTTCTAAGTCAAGAATTAAAAGTACATTATCACCTTCTATTTTTGTTACACCAGTAATTTTACTACCATCTAAACTACCCGTATTGCTCGTATACGTTGCAGGCTCAATATCACCCCAATTTATACGACGAATTCTTTTTGCTTCATGCACAATAAATCCAATAAGAACATTATTAAATTCAGTAATTATAATACGAAGATCTTTTTCTAAACCTTCAGGTGGTGTAATTCCCATCCATATAGCAAGGTTCACAACAGGTATAACTACATCACGCAAGTCAAATATACCCTCTATGTATTCAGGTGTTCCAGGTAGTTCTGTTAAATCAGGCACACGAATAATTTCGCGTACTTTTGAGACATTAACACCATAGATACCTTCGTATACTTCATCTTCACCTTGATTCAATATACGAAAATCTACTAGTTCCATTTCATTAGAACCAACTTTTAACGAATTGTCATCCATATTTTAAGTCTCCTTAGAGAAAGTTTTTTCACATAAAAACTTTTTATCTTTGCTAGAGTTTACAATAAAATATCTTTGATTGCAAGCAAAAGCTGCTAAATTTATATAGTTTATAGTATCAAGTTTTATTATCTTATTTTGATGAAAGTGTCCTTCTATAAAATGATGTGCATCATAGTTATTAGCAATTCTTTTTCTAATAAACCCTTCAAACCAATGAAGCTCTTTACAGTCATCTTTTTGCGATAGGTACACATCAAGTTTAGAAAAAAGATACGTATCAAATAGGTTCAGAAATTTTAAAACAAATCTATTTCTTACAATGCTTGAATAAACTTTATAAGCTAACACTCCATCAAAATCACCATGTGATAAAATAACTTTCTCATCTTTACACATGCACGATACAGGTTGCTTTGAGAGTGGGAAAACTTTAACATGTGGAAATATTCTTTTTAGATTAAAATCATGGTTACCTTCTAAGTATAAAACTTCCATTCTTTGGCTTAAAGTATTTATAATAGATATAGCTTCAGAATTACGTTCAATTGATTTTTTAATACCACCAAAAAGTGCATCAAAAATATCACCCATTAAAATAAGTTGTGTTGGTTGGAGTTTATTTGACTCAATGTCTTGTAAGAAGTTTAAGAGCTGTGGACGAAGGTAAGAATAGTGTGCATCTGAAACAACAAATGCACCCTCTTTTAAGACAAAGTCACTATGGAACATACGCTATTATAGGGATTCCCAAATTTTCTTCAAGACCCATCATAAGATTTGCATTCGCAAGTGCTTGAGAAGAAGACCCTCGAAGTAAGTTATCAATTGAACTTGCTATAAAAAGTACGTTTCCTTTTCTTTTAACATAAATATCACAAAAGTTCGTTCCAGCAGTATTTTTCATATCAACAGGATTTTTACATACACGAACAAAAGGTTCCTCTTTGTAATATTCTTTTAAAATTTCGTTTTCATCAAAAGAACCATCAACTTGAATATATATAGATGCAATCATTCCACGTGTTAAAGGAACAAGATGAGGAACAAAGTTTACCTCATCAAAATCAATTCCTAACTTTTGTGCAATCTCAGGAGCATGTCTATGATGAAAAGGATTATATGCAAACATATTGTCATTTACATTTACAAAATGCGTTACATCACTCAGCTTCTTACCAGCTCCACTCACGCCAGTTTTTGCATCAATAATTATAGGAGTATTTGGAATTCTTTTTTCTAAGAAAGGTAAAAGCCCTAAAATTGCACTCGTAGGGTAACATCCAGGATTTGCAACTAAAGAAGCTTGCTTAATTTCTTCTCTGTACATTTCAGGAAGACCATACACAACATTTTCTAAATTTTTAGTATCTGTATGCGGGCAATAGTATGCTTCATAAACTTCTTGGCTGAGTCTATAGTCAGCTGAAAAATCAACAATTTTCATCCCTTTTTCCATAAATGGTTTAACGTATGCCATTGCAGTTTTATGGGGCACTGCCAAAAATACAAGTTCGCATAAAGAAGAACACTCTTCTACATCAGCTTTTTTTACTTCTAAAGAACATACGCTACTCAGCGATGGATGAAGTTCTTCCAATGTTGTTGCACCAGTTGAATTCGCTACATAATTTAAGGTAAATTTTGGATGCGAAATGAGCATTTTTACAAGTTCTAAACCTGTATAACCACTCACACCAATAATTCCGACATTAATCTTAGCCAAAATTTATTTCCACGTATTTAACTTCTTCGATTTCAAACTCTTTTTCTCCACCTGGAAGACGAACTTTCACTTCATCACCAGCTTCTTTTCCAAGAAGTTGTTTTGCTAAAGGTGAACCAAAAGAAATAAGTCCAATATCAGGATTCGACTCACATCCACCAACTATAGTATACGTAAACTCTTCATCGCTATCCATATCTGTCATAACAACAGTGGAACCAAAACTAATTCGCTTATGTTCAAGTTCTGTAGGATCAACAATCTTAGAGTTTCCTATAAGGGTTGCCAAATCAGCTAAACGTCCATCTATAATTCTTTGTTGTTCTTTAGCAGCATGGTACTCAGCATTTTCTTTTAAATCACCATGTTCTAATGCTGATTCAATATCTTTAACAGTTTGTGGGCGTTGTACTTCTTTGAGGTCTTTTACTTCAACTTGTAATTTTTCATATCCAAAAAGTGTCATAGGTTCTATAGGTTGCATAATTATTCTCTTGTATTTATATTTAAGTGATTATAGCTGAATCTTTTTCTCTTTTAAAAGAATCCAAACCAAGAATCATCAAGGCAATCTTCTTTCGTGTCTTTAATAAACTCCTTGTACTCTGTTTCACCTTTTTCTAAAGCATTATATTCATCATAGCCATATGTTTTAAAAAGCGTATCATTTACACAGATACATGTTTTTGTTACATTTACGTCACCTTTGCATGTGGAAAGTAATGCACTTTTTTGACTTTCATCCCAGCCAAAATATTTTGTGTACATTGGCATAAGTGTCCAAATAGCAAATCCTGCAGTTAAGACTATATTTGTTATATACTCTTTCTTTTTTGTACGTATATAATTTCGAACATCAAATACAATCAAAATAACAAACACTATTTCAAGTGTAATAATAAACCAGTCTTCGTCTAGAAAATCAAACATTATCTTTCCTTATCTCTTTAATCGCTTCTGCACACATAGTAAGCCCAAAAGATGCTGTTACACCCATGAAACTTCCTTTTTCTTTTACAACTGCTTCTTCAGATGAAAAGATAACTTTATACTTTTTATTAAATCTACGTTTACGAAGTTCATACCTAATTTTTGAGCCAAACTTGTCACCGTAACTTTTCCAAATATCGTCTACTTTTATTTTCGTTGGGTCAAGTCTTTTTGCTGAACCAAAAGATGAAATAAGTTTTTTATAACATTTTTGCGCAAGTGCTAGTTTTGCTTTTGTATCATCAATAGCATCAAGAACTAAGTCGTAAGAATCAAAATCAAACCCTTGTACCCAATCTTCATCTACGCGTACATTTATAATCTCTACATGTGGATAATGCTTCTTTAAAGCTTCTACCTTTAGTTCTCCACAATGTTCTTCTGACCACATTTGACGGTTTTGGTTTGTTTCATCATACGTATCATAGTCTACTATTGTAATATGCCCTATTCCACTACGACTTAAACAGTCCAGACAAAAGCTTCCAACACCCCCTACTCCTAAAAGTATAATTTTTGCATCTTCTAGTTTTGTAAATTCTTCTTTTAAAAGAAGTTTAATTCTGTCATACTTCATTCTTCGCCCATCCAGTCTTGGAGTTTTTTCATACTTTTGTATGCACTCAAATCAAGCATTATAGGAGTAATAGAAATATACCCTGCTTCAATAGCCTCATAGTCACTCATACCTTTAGAACCAACTCTAGGAGCAAAGTTTAATGGGTGTAAGCCAAGCCAATGGTATTCTTCCCCTCTTGGATTTCTATGAACATGCGCATCCTCGGCATAAAACCTATATCCTGCATAGGTTACTTTCATGTTTGCTTGTGTTCTACCATGTGGAATATTTACATTTAAAAATTCTCTTTGGGGTAAAGGAAAAGAACCTTCTCTTATTTTACGTACTAACTTTTTGATTGTTTCACATGCAAGAGTGTAGTCGCCATCAGGATTTGTAAAATCCATAACTTGAGAAATAGCGATAGAAGGAATGTCATGTAAGACACCCTCCATAGCCCCTGCAGCAGTTCCAGAATAGGTAATATCTTCACCCATGTTTGAGCCACGGTTTATTCCACTCACAAGTAAATCGGGTTTTTCATCTTTATAAATAGCAGAGAGAGAAAGGTAAACACAATCACTAGGCGTTCCATCATCAAGTTTATAGAAATCATCTGCAACACTTACAAAGCGTAAAGGACGGACTAAAGTGAGGGAATGTCCACATGCGGACTTTTCATTTGCAGGAGCAACTACTGTCACGGAGACGTTTGGTAGTTCTTTGAGAGAGGAAACTAAAGAGCGTAACCCTTTAGCTTCATATCCATCATCGTTTGTTACTAAAATTTTATACTT
>NZ_JAEMVA010000003.1 GCF_029215955.1 Sulfurimonas sp. SAG-AH-194-I05 | reverse complement strand
CAAAAGGGTCTATCTTTTTTATATCTTACTATGACTTTTGATACTTTTTTAAAATCTGTAGTAAAAACTGTAGTAAAAAAATAATTTATAAATATATGTTATAATTTTATAAGTAGTTAAATATATAAACATGTATATACAATAAAAGGATGTTATATTAAATCTTTTGCATGGAACAACGATAAAAACAGATTATTAAAGCAAACGAGAGAAGTGTGCTTTGAAGATGTTTTGCTTAGTTTAGATAATGGTAAACTGCTTGACATATTACCGCACCCTAATCTTAAGAAATATCCAAATCAAAGATTGTTTATTATATCTATAAACGATTATACTTTTTATGTTCCATTTGTTGAAGATGAAAATGAAATATTTTTAAAAAATATAATACCAAGTAGAAAATATCATAAGTTATACAAGGGTAGATTATGAAAGAAGAAAATTTAGATCAAGAAGAAAAAGAGATTGTAGAGTATATTGAAAACTCTAATGTCAAAAGTGTTGATAATTTATCTGATGAAATACTAAGATATTCAAACCTTGCCAAAAATCATATTTCCAAAAAAAAAGCTATAAGCATAAGATTAGCTGAGAGTGATTTGTATCTGCTTAAGCAAAAAGCACTATCTACTGGAGTAAGTTATCAAAATCTTATTCAAACTTTAATACATCAATATACGCATGAGAAGATTAAAATAGCATTATAAAATAGAGAGAGTAATGGCATTAAAACCAGCTGGCGGAAGATATGACGGAGTTTGGGTTAATGAACTTAAAAATGGGAATACAGCTTAAAACTCAAAGAAGTAAAAAGAAGTTCACATTAGAAAATGCGTTGGAAGATTATTATAAGTGGTCAAAGATAGAATCTTTAAAGAAAAATTAGAAGAAATAAAGAAAATCATAAAACAATAACTTGCTAAATATATTGCTCTTGTAAGCCACTTAAGGTGATGAATTAAAAGAAGTTTTTTAAAATAATAGCCAGAGGGGTAACTAATCCCTCTTTTTTGATTAGTTCAATATTGGTGCTATCACCATCATGACTAAAAAGACTATTATAAGGTAGGTAAACACAATTACTCCCTTTTATAAAAGAGTTCCCACCCACACCACAAACCTACTAAAAAAATAGCAAAAAAAAAGGCTAAAGCCGAAGCCTTAGCCTAAATCTCTCTTATATCTGTTAGTTAAGCAGATGGGAGTCAAAGTGTTTACACAAGATAATTATACCATAGTCATTTTAAAATCCCTCTACAACAACTCTTCTTTCTTAACAGCGTACTCGTCTTCAGTAATAGCCCCACTTTTTAAAAGCCCATGCCAGTACCCTAAATCTTTTCCACTAGACACACCAGACACAGAAATATGCCCAACTCTCTCTAAGCCACCATCAGCCACCCAATCAGCATATAAAGAAGACTTATCGCCTAACGCATACATATTCTCATCAAAACTATTTTCTTTAACATCAAAACCATCTATAACATATTGCCCAGTATAACTAAGACCATACTTTTTACGCATATTACTAGCACTCCATTCAAGTAAAAAAATAAAAGACGCAGGAATCACAACCACCAAAAACCAACCAAATTGCTTGGAAATTACTCCATCATTATATAAAAATCCCATTGTAAGTACAGCGAGAACAAACATAATTATCCCATTTCCAAGTAGAAAGCTTATTCTTTCACTTATTCTTTTATAGATGAACATCTTGGCATCTAATTTCGCTCTTTCTTTTTCTTGTTCCGTACTACTCATTCCATCAATAATATTTCCTAAACCCATCTCTTATCCTTTTTAAGCTTCTCGCTTTCTTTTCTTACCCTAAGTATACACTAGATGAGTTTAAGTTTGAAATGGGGCTTACCCTAAAGGGTCGAGCTTGAATTTTCTACGAAAACGAGTACACGGTACTCACGCAAAGCGTTCTAATCTCTAAGCTAAGAGAGGGGTTTTTGAAAAGAATAGATTATAATTTGAGATATGGTTTCTCTTCGGGAATCCACTGTTTACTTAGTTCGTCTAAAATATTTTTTTTAGGTGGTTTTTCTAAACATTCCTCTTGAATATTAGTTTCGTATCTTGCAATAAGTTTTATTAAGCAAGGTTCATTTTTGCAATTATCTACTTCACTTTGTGAAGCCCCTAAACTTAGGGCTTTTTGTTTTAATGATTCCATTATGTAATTAGCTTTTTTTTGGCTAATTTTTACTGTATTATTTTTTAATACCGTGAAGAGTTCTTGCTAATTTTTTATATTCGATAAGTATAGTGTCTTTATCATTATTACTTACTTCTAGTCCTATGCTTTTAATCTCTAAATCTCGAATTATTATTAACTCTTGTTTTTGTATATGAGTTAAACTTTCTTTATTTTTTATTGTAGTACATATTAGAGTAACTTAAATATTATTAGTTAGTATAGTTAAATAATGATTAAATTACATTTAAGGAAGGTGGTGGCCAATCTCGGAATCGAACCAAGGACACACTGATTTTCAGTCAGTTGCTCTACCGACTGAGCTAATTGGCCATCTTTTAAAGACCGAAAGTATACCCTCACCGTGCTGAAAGTTAGCTGATTTTAAAGAAACTATTTAAGAGGAATAGACCAATTATTATAATAAGCAATAAAACGAAGGGTTAAAAAGGAAATAAATAGTATAGTAATGCTCACCGGAGTTATGAGACTATATACCTTCATATAGTATAAAACGATGCCAATAAGTAAGGCTATTGTTCCATAAAACCCTGTTTTGAGAACAAAAGGAACTTCATTAATAAATACATCGCGAACTATACCACCACCTACAGCAGTTAAAAAAGACATAATCACAACACCGGCAAGATTGAGTTGACTCTCAATGGCTATAAGTGCCCCTGATATACTAAAGGAAATGAGACCGATAGAGTCACTAATGATAAAAAGAGGTTTATTCTCAATACTTGCCCGTTTATGAAAACGAAATACGATCATAAATACAAGAACAGACAAAACCACAGCAACAGGGTAGTCATATGTAAAAGCATAAGGTGTTTTATTTACTGCTATGTCTCTTAAAATACCACCACCTAAGGCTGTTAAAAAAGTAGCAATGAGAACACCGAGTAAATCAAGCTTACTTCTTGTGGCTACGAAAAATCCACTCATAGCAAAGGCTATCATTCCTATAAAATCTGTTACTTCAAACATTTTTGAAAAGCTTCTACAACTGCTATTTGTTCAAGTTGTTTAATTTTTTTCTCAAGTGTCTGCGCATTTTCATTCGATGCTAGAATAAGCTTCTTTTGAATGATGATTTTACCATCATCATACTTCTCATTTACTTCATGTACTGTTACACCACTTGTTGTTTCATTGTTCTTGATGACGGCTTCGTGAACAAATTTTCCGTACATTCCTTTGCCTCCGTATTTTGGAAGAAGAGAAGGGTGCGAATTGAGAACCTTGAAGTTATTTGTAATAAGCGAAGATATCTTTTTCATATAGCCTGCTAAAAGTACATAATCGCAGTTATACTGTTTAAGAAGTTCATGCATTGCTTCCTCAGGATTTTTAGTATTTTGGGTATTAATGAGGTAGTTTTTTATTTTATAGTCTTTTGCTTTTTGCAGGGCTACTGCATTTGAGTTGTTTGAAATTACAAGAACAATATTTAAGTCGAGTGTTCGGTCTTGAATAGCTGTACGAAGCGTATCTAAACTACTTGCATTATAAGAGGCTAATATTGCTATATTCATAGTTAAAGTACTCGCACTGCTTCTTTAAATGCATCTCCACGTTGCGCATAAGAAGTGAACTCATCTAGACTTGATGCCGCGGGAGAAAGTAGGGCTACTTCACCGACCTGTAGAGTAGTATGTATTTGTTGTACTGCATCTGCTAAATGCTTACAAAGTTGGGCATTTATAGAGTATGTACATGCTAAGGCAGAGAGTTTTTCTTTGTTTGAGCCAATAGTATAGATTTTTACTTTACATGAGAGAAGGAACTCAAAAAGCTCATTTAAATCAACACCCTTGTCATCACCACCTAAAATAAGGTGAATACTTGAATCTTCGTAGCGTTTTAATGCAGCGATAGTTGCATCAATATTTGTAGCCTTTGTATCATTTACCCATAGTCTCTTTTTTGAATCATAGAGTTCTTCTTGTCTGTGAGGATCAAGCTCAAAGGCATTGATTTTTTCATAATCTATACCATCAAAAAGAATTTTTTCACATGCCATGGCAAGAAGAGCATCCGCAAGAAAAGCGCCTTTAAATTTAACTTTTGACGTGTCGATTTTAAAGTGTTTTGCTAAATCATTTTCATCTCTATAGGTGATTACATGTGCTTTTGTTTGAATGTTTTTATATGCATGTGGTAAAATAGCGATTTCACCTTCTTTCATTGTCTTAAGAGGTTTTAATTTCGCATTAACATATTCGTCCATAGTTCCATGCCATGTAAGATGGTCAGGGTTTATTGGAAGAAGAACATAAATGTTTGGACTTGCTTTCTTTGTATAGTGCATAGTAAAAGAACTTGTCTCTAAAATCCACATGGTAGCATGTGGATTTAATAAACCTAATGGCGTTCCAATGTTGCCACCAGCAAGAGAACCATGCTCTTTTAAGAGGTGGTGCATCATCTGGGTTGTAGTTGTTTTTCCATTTGTGCCACTTATCCAAATACTTAAAGGCATATCTTTTTCAAAGTAGTCGTATTCACTAATGAGATTTCTAGCATTTAAAACAAGTGGGTTTGAAGGGGGAATTCCAGGTGATGTAATCTCTAAATCTGAGTACTCTGCATTAAATTCGCTTGATGGTTTTACCTGAAATCCATCTTCATCAACAAAAGGTTTTACACATTTGTCATCATAAAACACAGCATGTGGAATATGTTTTGCAACAGCCTTTGTTGTTCCACCATAACCAAAAAGAGAAACGCGTGCCATTATCGTATTTTAAGGGACATAAGTGCGAGAAGATTTGACAAAATAGCTATAATCCAGAACCTTACGATGATCTTGTTTTCTGCCCAGTTTTTCATCTCGAAATGGTGATGAATCGGAGCCATTAAAAAAACTCTTTTTTTACGAAGCTTAAAAGAACCTACTTGTAAAATAACTGAAAGAGTTTCTATTACAAAAATAGAACCGATTAAAAGAAGTAAAATTTCACTTTTTGAAATGATTGCAAGGTAGCCTAAAAATGCACCAACAGTAAGTGAACCACTATCCCCCATAAAAATTTCAGCAGGATGGCAGTTAAACCAAAGAAAACCACTTAAAGCACCCATCAGAGCCGCTGCAATAATAGCAACTTCGCCAATATCAAAGTTTGGCATTAAAAGGTATGCACTCAAGCTTGCATGTCCTGTGATATAAATGATAATTACAAAAGAAGAAAGAGCAGCAAGTGAGGGTACTGTAGCGAGACCATCAAGACCATCTGTTAGGTTCACTGCATTTGAAGTTGCAATAATTACAAGAACCCACAGTATAATAGAAAATATTCCCATGTCTAAAACAGGTGATTTAAAAAAGGGAACATACAAGTCTGTGTTGAAATCTGCAAATATACACAAAAATGAAGAGATAGTTACAGCAGCTACAATTTGGAAAAATAATTTTGTTCTTGCTTTTAAACCGGCTAGGTTTTCATTTTTTTTCACCTTTGCATAATCATCTTGAAAACCAATGATGGCAAAAAGAAAAAGTGTTAATAATCCACCAACTGCATACATGTTAGAGAATTTTATGGTTAAAAGTGAAGCTACTAGAGTTGCAAATATAAAAACGACACCGCCCATAGTTGGAGTAGAAGCTTTTTCCTTATGTCTTTGGGGTGCCCATTCATTTATAGGTTGCACGCTTGAAGTTCTTTGTGCCCATTTTATAAATAGTGGCATTAAAAAAAGTGTTAAAAAAAGTGCGATAAAAAAAGAAATACCAGCACGTATAGTAATGTAGCCCAGTATATTTATGTCAAGTATTTGATGAAGCCAGTAAAGCAAATGATGTCCTATGTATTAGGTGTTGTATATATAATTATTGTATTATAGTATAATCTAACAAATCTTTATTAATGAGGGCGGAAATATTGGCGAAAAAAGCAATTTTAGTAATTACAGATGGCATAGGGTTTAGTCCTAAAACAGAGCATAATGCTTTTTTTAATGCCACAAAACCAAGCTATGACAAACTTTTTAAAGAGGTTCCACATGCATTAATAGATACCTTTGGTCTAAGTGTTGGGCTTCCTGAGGGGCAAATGGGTAACTCTGAAGTAGGGCACATGAGTATTGGAAGTGGACGTATACTTTACCAAGATTTAGTAAAAATATCTTTAGCCCTGAGTGAAAATACTTTACAAGACAACCACGAATTCAAGGTATTAATGGAAAAATCAGAACGTTTGCATCTTATTGGTTTACTTAGTGATGGTGGTGTGCATTCACATATAGACCATTTTTTAGGACTTGCAAAAATTGCTTCAAAAAAGGGTAAAAAAGTTTTTCTTCACCTTATTACAGATGGAAGAGATGTTTCACCAACTTCAGCGGCCAAATATATAAAGCAAGTTGAATCTGCGCTTGACGAAAACATAAGTATAGCAACTGTTTCAGGACGTTTTTATACTATGGATAGAGACAATAGATGGCAAAGAGTACAAAGAGGTTATGAAGCTATTGTTGATGCAACGCCTAAGACAGACTGGAATCCACAAGGCTATATAGGGCATTCTTATTCTATGGGCGAGACAGACGAGTTTGTTGAACCTACCGCTTTTGAAGGCTACGATGGGGTTAAAGATGGTGACAGTATATTAACCATAAACTTTAGAAGTGATAGAATGCGAGAGTTAGTAACTGCTCTTGGTGATGTAAACTTTTCAGAATTTTCACGAAGAAAATTAGAACTCAACATCGCAACGATTACAGAGTATGACAAAAGCTTTACGTATCCTGTTCTTTTTAGAAAAGATTCTCCGCAAAATACTTTAGCAGAAGTTATTGCTACATGTGGATTACGACAACTCCATACTGCTGAGACAGAAAAATATGCACATGTAACATTCTTTTTAAATGGTGGTATAGATGAGCCTTATGAGAATGAAACACGGATATTGATTCCCTCTCCTGATGTAAAAACATATGATATGCAACCGGAGATGAACGCATCCTTAGTAGGAGACGCGGTTCTTAGTGCTATGGATGATGCTTATGACTTTGTAGTTGTGAATTTTGCAAATGGTGATATGGTTGGTCACACTGGTAATATAGAAGCTGCAAAAACAGCAGTTACAGCAGTTGATGAACAACTAGGAAGAATTATAGAAAATGCTAAAAAGAATGATTATGCGCTTATCATCACTTCTGACCATGGAAACTGTGAAGAGATGAAAGATGATGAGGGTAATACGCTTACAAATCATACAGTTGGTAAGGTTTGGTGTTTTGTAATGGCAGAGGGTGTTACAAAAGTAGAATGTGGTGGTTTAAATAATATAGCGCCTACTGTTTTAAGTCTTATGGATATTGCAATACCCAAAGAGATGGATCATGCACTCATTTAATGATTCACAAAGCTCACGCACTTAGGTGCTTTAAATAATAAAATAAAATTAAGGAAAAATAGAATATGAAATTTTCAGGAAAAAATGTTTTAGTAACAGGTTCAAGTCGTGGTATTGGTGCAGAGATTGCAAAAACGTTAGCTGGTTTTGGTTTAAAGGTTTGGGTTCATTATAGAAGTGGGGCAAAAGAAGCTGACGCAGTAAAAGAAGCTATTGAGGCTGCTGGTGGAACAGCTGCTGTTATTGGTTTTGATGTAAGTGATGAAGCTGCTTTTGTTGACGCTATAAAAACGATACTAGATAGCGATGGTGCAATTTCGTATCTTGTGAATAATGCGGGTATTACAAACGATAAACTAGCCCTTCGTATGAAAACAGATGATTTTATGTCTGTTATTAATGCAAATCTTACGTCTACTTTTGTTGGATGCCGTGAATCTATGAAAGCAATGCGAAAGAAAAAGTTTGGTTCAGTTGTAAATATTGCTTCAATTATTGGTGAAACAGGGAATGCTGGTCAGACAAATTATGCTGCAAGTAAAGGTGGGGTTATCGCAATGACAAAAAGTTTTGCAATTGAAGCGGCTACAAGTGGTATACGTTATAACTCAATAACACCAGGATTTATAGCAACTGAAATGACAGAAGGCTTGTCAGATGAGATTAAAGATGGAATCAATGCAAAAATACCTATGAAACGTATGGGTGGTGCTAAAGAAGTTGCAGAAGCTACTGCATTTTTACTTTCAGACCATGCAAGTTATATAACGGGAGAAACGCTTAAGGTGAATGGTGGAATGAATATGGCGTAGAATTGGGGTTTATATTCTCTAATCTCGTTCATAAGGTGCATTTCGTTCACTTTTTGTGATAGAATTGCATTTATATAAAAAATAGGAAAATTTTCATGGAAAACCAAAATAGTTTAGACAAACTTAACGATAAAGTATCACAAATAGTACAACAATATAACTCTTTAAAAGGTGAAAACGAAATGATTCGTAATGAGCTAATGGCTTTAAAAGCAGAAAAAGAATTAAAAGACCAAGAGATAGAAAAACTATCAGATGAAAATGCTATGAAAGATTTAGAAATAGAAGAGATAGTAAGTAAAATAGAAAGTATTTTAGGCTAGATTTGTGGCAAAAAAAATAGGTTTACACGTTGGTGGTCGTCGTTTTGATGTTGATGTTGAAGAAGAGTTCGCTGTTTATTTAGAAAAAAAAATGGCAAAAGATTTTAATATTGACGGAAACAATGACCTTAAGCTTTTACTACAAGCATATGTTAGAAAAACCTATGAACTGTATACAATAGATGAGAAAATAGACGAAATTACAAAAAAGATAGATATTTTATAATACTATAAGCTAAGACTGCTATAATTTCGTTCTCTCAAAAGAGATAGTGTGCGTTCGTAGCTCAGCTGGATAGAGCACTGGTTTGCGGTACCAGCGGTCACAGGTTCGAATCCCGTCGAGCGCACCATTTATTTATAGAGTATTTACATATGCTTAAACATCGCGGAATAGAGCAGTTCGGTAGCTCGTCGGGCTCATAACCCGAAGGTCGCAAGTTCAAATCTTGCTTCCGCAACCAACCTTATATAGAATCATCCACTAAGAATTTATTTCACTTTTTAAAACTTTTGCTATAGTACTACACTCTTGAATTTTTTGCGAATAATTAAGGTTATCACGTAAGAGAATATCTATAAAAGCACTTCCTACAATTACACCATCTGCCCCTTTTACTTTTTCTCGAGCAGTTTTTGTGTTAACACCAAACCCGACATAGACAGGTGTTTGCGTGTGTTTTTTTATAGAACGTAAAAAAGGTTGTAAGTCTTCACTTACTCCGGACCCTGTTATGCCAGTATATGCAACCATATAGATAAATTTCTGTGCATCGCTTACAACTTCTTGGATTCTTTTGTCACTATCAGTAGGAGCTACAAAACTAATGTTGGCTATTTCATTTTTTTGAAATAAGTCTTTATATAGGAGGGCTTCTTCATGTGGTAAGTCAGGAATAATCAATCCGTTCACCCCAAGTTCTTTAGCATGTGGAATAAGCTTTTCCATACTTTGTTGGTAAAAGCTATTAAAGTAACCCATCCATAGCGTGTCTATTTTTGGTGCTACTACGTGTGATATTTCAAGTAAGTCTTGAAATGTAAACCCGAGCTCTAAGGCTTTATGATTTGCTTTTTCTATTAAAGGTCCATCTGCGACAGGGTCGGAAAAGGGAACACCAAGTTCAAGTGTATCGACACCGCTTTCACCAAGTGCCAATGCTAAGTCGATACTAAAAGATTTTTCTGGGTATCCAGAAGTAATAAATGCTACAAGTTTTTTCAATTATTTTTCCAAGTCAGGTATTTTGAGGAGAGAGAATTTTACTTTATCTAGTTTTTCGTCCATTCTAAAGTTTTGTTGCCATGCTGCGAACATATCGCTAACTTCTAACAGCCAGTTAATAGTTTCTTCATTTATGGTAATTTCTCTTGTTCGAAGTTGATCAAGTTCATCTTCTACAAGAGAAGCTAGACGAGACATTGCTTCTATTTTAAGATAGCCAGAAGCTGATTTTATGTTATGAAATACACGAAAAAGTTCATCGACACTTCTTCTTTGCATGTGGGATTTTGACAAGTCTAAAATCATGATTTCCATACTCTCAACCATCATTGAATAATGGTCTAGAAACTCATCAATAATATCAAAATCAAATTCAGCGTCTAAATCGCTCTTTATTCCCATAAAATAATTCTCCTAATTAATGTAATTGTAGCACTTTTTAGTTAAAATTCTTTTTACTGAAACTTATAATAAGTAAAATTTACAAAAAGAGTATTACAATGAATAAAAAAATGACTATTTCATCGATTAAAAAAGCCAAAGGAATTACTCCCTTAGTAATGATAACTGCATACGACGCATTGTTTGCTTCTTTATTTGAAGATTCATGCGATATGCTTCTTGTTGGAGATAGCCTTAACATGAGTTTTGCAGGAAAAAGCGATACAATTAGTGCTACTATGGAGCAAATGATTTACCATACAAATGCAGTATGTGCAGGTGCTCAAAATAGTTTTGTTATATGTGATATGCCTTTTGGAACATATACAAATAAAGAAGATGCATTAAAAAATTCGATAAAAGTTTTTCAAGAAACAAAAGCTGATTGTGTAAAAATAGAAGGTGGCGCAGACAAAGCTGACATTGTGAAGCATTTAACATCAAATGCTATTGCAGTCTGTGGACATATTGGTCTTTTACCTCAGTCTGTCCGAAGTGAGGGTGGCTATAAAGTAAAGGGTAAAACTGATAAAGAAATACTATCACTTATTGCGGATGCGAGAGCTATTGAGGAAGCTGGTGCTTTTTGTATAGTTATAGAGGGTGTAAAAGCGGGTGTGGCAGAAGAAGTTGCTAAAAGTGTAGATATTCCTGTAATCGGGATAGGCGCTGGAGTTGACGTAGATGGGCAAGTATTGGTTTTCTCAGACATGTTAGGCTTATTTGAAGCATTTACTCCAAAGTTTGTTAAAAAATACATGGATGGAGCATCTTTAGTTCGAAAATCTGTAGAAGAGTATGCTGCACAAGTAAGAACAAAAGAGTTTCCTCAAGAGATTCATACATACTAAAGGCTATAAAATAAATGATGGATAGAATTGTAGAAATTGAAAAATTTGATGCAGAAGAAACAAGTGTAGAAAAAACCTTACGCCCAAATGCTTGGAGTGAATATATAGGACAAGAAAAAATTAAAAAAAATCTTGGAGTTTTCATTGAAGCAAGTAAAAAGAGAGATGAAGCACTCGACCATGTTCTTTTTTTTGGACCTCCTGGTCTTGGGAAAACTACATTAGCTTTAATTATTGCCAATGAGATGAATGCAAACATAAAAGTTACAGCTGCTCCGATGATAGAAAAAAGTGGCGATTTAGCTGCCATACTTACAAACCTTGAAGAGGGTGATATTTTATTTATTGATGAGATACATCGTCTTTCTCCTGCAGTTGAAGAAATACTTTATTCCTCTATGGAAGATTTTCGTATTGATATTATTATAGGAAGCGGTCCCGCTGCGCAAACTGTAAAAATAGACTTACCAAGGTTTACACTCATAGGTGCTACCACGCGTGCAGGAATGCTTTCTAACCCTTTACGTGATAGATTTGGCATGAGCTTTCGAATGCAATTTTATAATGCAGAAGAATTAGCAAAAATTATAATACAAGCAGCAACTAAGCTAGATAAAGTGATAATAAAAGAAGCATCATTTGAGATAGCAAAACGTAGCAGAGGCACTCCTCGTATAGCCCTACGTTTACTCAGACGTGTTCGAGATTTTGCTGATGTTTCAGATGAAAATGAAATTAACCACATGCGGACGAATTTTGCCTTAAATGAATTAGGTATTAATTCCCATGGTTTTGATGAGATGGATATACGACTCCTTAATCTTCTTGTTGCGGCTGAGGGACGAGCGATGGGTTTAAGCACGATAGCCGCTTCGCTTAGTGAGGATGAAGGTACTGTCGAAGATGTTCTTGAACCATACTTAATCGCAAATGGTTATTTGGAGAGAACTGCTAAAGGGAGAAAAGCAACTAAAATGACATATAATGTTTTAGGTAAAAGCTTACCCCTTGATGCAACACTTGTAAACTAGAAAGGAATTTTATGAAACCACAATATTTTGTAGCTATTTTATTTGCTACCTCACTATACTGGATGTATTTACTTTATGCACCTTTTCTTTTAAGTATACTTATCGCGTCATTATTGGCAGTATCAACTTCTAATATTCAAGACTTTTTTGAAAAGACTTTTCGTTCAAAACTTTTAGCTGCACTTACTTCTAGTTTTCTTTTAGCAACAATATTTTTTGCTCCATTAGGATACTTTTTAGCTACCATGAGTATTCAATTAAATTCGATGGATCCTGAAGTTCTTTTAAAAATAGAACTCTATATTAAAGACTTTATGGCATCTCCTCCTGCTTATTTAAGCCTTGTTGCTCCATATATACAAGATTCTTTACAAGATCTTAATATAAATACAATCACATCAACAATATTAAGCTTTGCTGGTCAAATAGGTTCTTTTAGTGCTGGATTTTTAAAGAGTGCTTTATTGATTGTTATTTTTTACTTTTTTGCACAGTTTAATGGTTCTTTTATTATGGGCTATATTAAACGTGTTATACAAATGTCAGTAGAAGAAACGACACTTTTAGCGAAAGAAATTTCATCTGTGATGAGTGTTGTTTTTTACTCTATTCTTACAACTGCTATGTTTGAGGGTATTTTGTTTGGTGTTGCGATATCTTTTATGGGTTATAACGGACTCCTTTTTGGCATAATGTATGGATTTGCTTCCTTTATACCTGTTATTGGAGGTATTGTTATGTGGTTGCCTTTTATGATTTATGAATTTTCTATTGGAAATAGTGAAAATGCTATTTTTATTGCACTTTATTCTGTTATTGTAATTTCTATAGTGGCAGATACATTTATTAAGCCTCTTATAATTAAAGAGATAAATAAAAGAATTTTAGATGAAGATGATACGCGAATGCATGAACTTATTATATTTTTCGCTATTATCGCTGGACTTGCAACATTTGGATTTTGGGGTATGATTTTAGGACCTGCAATTACAGCTTTCTTTCTAACACTTTTAAAACTTTTTGAGGCGAGAAGTGAAGCTTGTAAAGAAGAAAAATAGTTATTTCTCATCTCTTTCTTATTTCTTATAAACCTCAGGATAATCATTTTTCCAGCGTCTATGTAGCCAAAACCAAGGTTGGGGAGATTTTAAAATTTCTTGGCTTAACCAGTCTGTTTGCATTTGTGTTGAGACTTTAATATCCTCTTTTTCATCATCTGTTTTAGGTGGTGTGATTGCATCATAAAACTTTACAGTATATGTTGCATCATCTGTTGTGTGAATTAAAACAGGGATAATAACCGCATCAAATTTTCGTGCAAAATAGGCAGTTGTTTTTATTTGACCTGTTGGTTTTCCTAAAAAATCTACAGTTACAGTTTGCTTTTTATTTACATTTGTGTCTATTAATAGAGCTATTGCACCGCCTGAACGGAGTTGTTTTAAAAGACCTCGTGTTGCACCAGCACGTTCGACGTATTGAATTTTAGATTGCGCACGTGAGCTTAGTAAATAATTTTGGAAACGTTTATTTTTCATTTTTTTAAATACTATCATTAAAGGTTCAAGGTACGAACTTATCATTGCTCCTCCTAACTCCCATGCTCCATAATGTGAGGTGATAAAAACTATAGGACGGTTTTGTTCTTGTGCTTTTTTTACAACGTCTTCGTTTTCAAAACTTACTTTTTTTGCGATTTCTTCGATAGGGTAATAGCGATTTTCCATCGTATAAAGAAAGTTTAGGAGTAAAAGTTTAAATGAGTACTTAGCAGTCTTTTGTATAAATGCTTCAGAAACATTTTCACCGTAAATAAATTGTAAATTTTGTCGTATAACTTTGTTATATCTTTTTGAAACTTTATACGCGAAGTAACCTAGGAAAATAAAAATTGTTCTTCGTAAATTTTTTGGAAGAAGCATTAGAAACTTTTCTAAAAATAAAAAACTGTAAAAACCAATCATGTAACACTCCTTTTGATTATAATATAGAAGTATAGCAAATTTAATTTTTCTTTATCATTGTATGATATAATGAAAAGATAAGTATAAGGAGTCTGAATATGGAATTGAGTTACTTGGGTATATTACTAATCATCGCAAGTTTTGTTGTTGGCTGGTTTATAAGTTATATAAAATCAAGATTTGAAATTCGAGCTTACAAAAAAGAATTAAAAGAGTTTCAAGAGCATCTCAATAGACAAATGAAAATTACGGGAGAAGGGAGTCGTAACCTTGAGTCAGAGTTGGAAAAACTGAAAAAAGAAAATGAGAACTTAAGAGTTTCTGTGAAAACATTGGGTCAAAAACCTGGACGTGCAGAGGTGAGACTACTCAATATTTATGATGGGGCTTTACGTAAAATGATGTTAAATGCACCTGGATTTTCAGGTGCATGGGAAGCATCCCTTCAAGAAGCAGAGAGAGAATACGAAGAAAACGAACGAGGCTTTAAGTCAATTATTAAAAAAGTTTTTAGTCCAAGCTTAGCGCATAATACTGAGCCCACCAAAATAGAAAAACCAAAAGAGGGGTTTAATTAATGTTATCAGATGATATTCAACATTTCGCAAGAGGTAGAACGAAGGCAAGAGCATATTTTTGCTATCTCTTTTCAAATAACCTTCCGGATAAAATTCCTGATGTAAGTCAAAGTATGATTGTTCCACGACTTTTAAGTTTAAAGGCTGACTTAGAAAACTGTGAAGGTGCATATTTACTCGATCATAAAGGACAACAAGTAACACCTACATATTTACCTGAAGGAAAAGAAGATACCGATGGAATCGGACGAATTCGAGCTGATAGAGCGTATTATTATCGTGCTGTTAAAGAAAAGAGATGTACTATGACGGATCCATATCCATCACTAATAACAGGTGATTTAACGGTTACTGCCTCGCATCCTATATACGATGATGTAAAAACATTAAAATACGTAGCCTGTATTGATATGCCAATTGCAGATGTATTAAATATTGCACATTTAAATACTTTTGATACTGCATTTTCTAAATTTTTTAAATTTGCATATATGTGTTTTGCACTTGCTTTAACAGCGGTTGCTTTACTTTTATTTGGTCATGGAATTCAAAGTTTTTTTGTAAATGATATTTCTATTTCACATCTTTCGATTGATGAAATGTTTAAGGCAACAATTTTACTTACGCTTTCTCTTGCAATTTTTGATTTAGTCAAGACACTCATAGAAGAAGAAGTCCTAGGACAACATAAAGAGCATAATATTTCAGGCCCACATAAGACGATGGTAAAATTTTTAGGCTCTATTATTATTGCTCTTTCTATTGAAGCACTTATGCTTGTGTTTAAGTTTGCTATTACTGATCCGAATCATCTAATGAATGCTATGTATATTGTGGCTGGGGTTTCTATGTTAATTCTTTCAATGGCGGTATATATTAAATTTACAAAAATTACAGATGAAGCTGATAGATAATGATAGGAATAGTTGATTACAACATGGGGAACCTTGCGAGTGTTCAAAATGCCTTCGCTAAGCTTGGGTGTGAAACAGTAGTCGAGAGTAACCCTGCAAAGTTTAAAGACTATGAAAAACTTATTTTACCAGGAGTTGGTGCTTTTGGTGATGCAATGGAGCACCTTCGTGAACGCAATATGGTTGGGGCACTTCAATCGTATGCAAAAAGTGAAAAGCACATGCTTGGAATTTGTTTGGGAATGCAATTGCTTTTTGAATCAAGTGAAGAATTTGGTTCACATGCTGGACTAGGAATTATCAAAGGAAATGTAAAAACTTTCGATGCGAGTATGTTTAGTGAACCTTTAAAAATTCCCCACATGGGTTGGAATAGGATGTTTACAACTAAACATCCTCTATTTGAAGGTTTAGATGAGGAACATTATTTATATTTTGTCCATACATACCATGTAAACTGTAGCAATGAAGAAGATATAATTGGTCGTACAAATTATGGCTATGAATTTACATCAGCTGTAGCATGTGGGAATGTATTTGGTATACAACCCCATCCAGAAAAAAGCCATACCAATGGTTTAAAAATATTAGAAAATTTTATAGGATTATAATGCAATGACTTTATACCCAGCGATAGATTTAAAAGATGGAAAAGCAGTTCGCCTTACAAAAGGTTTAATGGATAGTGCAAAAATATACTCAGATGAACCATGGTCTTTAGTGAAAAAATTTGAAGAAATGGGAGCTGAATGGGTACATTTAGTTGACTTAAATGGTGCCTTTGCAGGTGAACCTAAGAATGTAGAGCAAATTATAAAAATTAGAGAAAATTGTAGCGTAAAGCTTGAACTTGGTGGTGGAATTCGTGATGAAAAGACTATTCAAAAGATGCTCGACATTGGAATAGATAGAATTATTTTAGGTTCTATTGCCGTTAAGAATCCACAGTTTGTGCGGGATATGGCTGCAAAATACCCTATAGCGGTTGGAATTGATGCTATAGATGGATTCGTTGCTGTTGAGGGTTGGGGCGAAGTTTCTTCAATGAAGGCAACTGATTTAGCAAAAGAGTTTGCTGATGCTGGAGTTGAAGCGATTATATGCACGGATGTTGGAAAAGATGGAACATTAAGTGGTGTAAATGTAGAATTTACATTAGATATAGCAAGAGCTAGCGGAGTACGCACCATAGCGAGTGGTGGTGTAAAAGATGAGACTGATATTGAAAAACTTATAGAAACTAAAGAGGTCGATGGTGTAATTATTGGAAAAGCATACTATGAGGGTACACTTGACTTAGCAAAAATGTTTAAACTCTTAGATTCATAGTAAAATAAACAATATTTTGTTATAATCAAGCATTAAAATTTAAAATATATTAAGAAAAGGATTTCAATTGAAATTACTTGTTGTTGATGACAGCTCTACAATGCGTCGTATTATTAAAAATACATTGGCTCGCCTTGGGTATAAAGACATATTAGAAGGTGAAGATGGTGTCAAGGGATGGGAACAAATAGATTCTAATCCAGATGTTGAAATGTTAATTACTGATTGGAATATGCCTGAAATGAATGGATTAGAATTAGTTAAAAAAGTTCGCGCAGACGATAGATTTAAAGAACTACCAATTATTATGGTTACAACAGAAGGTGGTAAGGCTGAAGTTATTACAGCACTTAAAGCTGGTGTAAATAATTACATTGTTAAACCTTTTACACCTCAAGTACTTAAAGAAAAACTCGGTGCAGTTATGGGTGTTTCTGAGTAATGCAAGAATACTACTACGAGCTAGTAGTTAAAGTTTCCTCTCATCTTCCTCTTTTTTCAGATTTCTTGTCAGATACAGTACCTGTAGGATTTGAAGAAAGAGATGATGGCTTTATCATACGAAGTGAAGAATCCCTTGATACTATTGAATGGGGACTTGAACAATTTTGTGAAGCCCTTAATAAAGCTCTCAATGAAAATATAGAGCTTGAAACTACGCAAAAAAAACAAAAAAACAATGATTGGATTGCTGAATACAAAAATAGCATTCAACCTTTGTTTATTGATAAGTTTTATATACATCCCACATGGAATGAGCCAAGTAATTCTCATATAAATATAGCAATTGATCCTGCACTGGCATTTGGAACCGGACACCACCCAACAACAGCATCCTCATTAAAAGCAATTTCAAAATATGTTACGAAAGAAGATGAGGTTCTAGATGTTGGATGTGGTAGTGGTATTCTTGGCATTGGAGCAATGAAACTTGGTGCGCTTGTAGATGCATGTGATACAGATATTATCTCAGTAGATAATTCTGTTGTGAATGCAGAACTCAATAATGTGAAATTTCATCATATTTGGGAAGGTTCTTGTTCTATAGTAAAGAAGCATTATGATGTTGTTGTTGCAAATATTGTAGCAGATGTACTGACATTTATTGCAAAAGATTTGAAGCGTGCTTTAAAAAAAGATGGAGTTTTGATTTTATCAGGTATTCTTGATAAATATGAAGATAAAGTCTTGAACTTCTATAAAGACTGTGAAGTTCTACAAAGGATCCATGAAGAAGAATGGATTACTTTAATTTTAAAATTAAAATAAAAGAGAAATAATAATATGTCAAATAAAGAATCGAATAACAAAAATAATGATGACAATTTTTTTAATAAAAATCCCCTTGTAACTTTTGCTGTTTTTTCAATAGTGATGATTTTAGTGTTTAAAGCACTTGTTGGTGATGGAAATAGTCTTAACAATGGAATTAACACACAAAATACACGCGTGCAAGCTATAAGTTATTCTGAGTTTAAATCTCTTGTATCGAGTAAAAGTTTGTCAAAAGTTGAAATCGGACAAAGTTATATAAAAGCACGTTCAGCTGATGGGCAAATTTATACTACAAGAATTGTTCGAGGGGATACAAAATTAGTAGAAACATTAGAAAAACAAGGTATAGAATATACTGGATTTAGTGAAACAAACTGGTTTACTGAAATGTTTGGTTGGCTGTTTCCATTTTTAATTATTATCGCTATTTGGATGTTTTTTGCGGGTCGTATGCAAAAAAGTATGGGGAGTGGTATTCTTGGAATGGGTAATTCTAAAAAAATGGTAAGTTCTGAAAAACCAAACACTAAATTTGATGATGTGGCTGGCGTTGAAGAAGCGAAAGAAGAAGTACAAGAGATTGTTGATTTTTTAAAATACCCTGGTCGTTATGTTGAAATCGGTGCAAAAATTCCAAAAGGTGTTCTTTTGGTTGGCTCTCCTGGTACAGGTAAAACACTTCTCGCAAAAGCAGTTGCAGGTGAAGCTGAAGTTCCGTTTTTCTCTGTGAGTGGTTCAAGTTTTATAGAAATGTTTGTAGGTGTTGGTGCTGCTCGTGTACGTGACTTGTTTGAGCAAGCAAAAAAAGATGCTCCTAGTATTATTTTTATAGATGAGATTGATGCGATTGGTAAGAGTCGTGCTGCTGGTGGTATGATGGGTGGTAATGATGAGCGAGAGCAAACACTGAACCAACTTCTAGCTGAAATGGACGGTTTTGGAACAGATACTCCTGTCATTATTTTAGCAGCGACAAATAGACCTGAGGTTCTTGATGCTGCACTGATGCGCCCTGGCCGTTTTGATAGACAGGTCCTTGTTGATAAACCAGATTTTGAAGGTCGTATTAAAATTTTAAATGTCCACATGAAGAATGTTAAAATGGACAAAGATGTTGAAATCGAAGAAATAGCACGTTTAACAGCTGGTTTAGCTGGAGCTGATTTAGCTAATATAATTAATGAAGCAGCACTCTTAGCGGGAAGAAAAAGCCAAAAAACAGTAAAACAAAAAGATTTATTTGAATCAGTTGAGCGCGCTATCGCTGGTCTTGCTAAAAAATCTCGTAGAATTAATCCTAAAGAGAAAAAAATTGTTGCGTACCATGAAAGTGGACATGCTCTTTTAGCTGAGACAACTGTTGGAGCGAAAAAAGTTTCAAAGGTTTCTATAGTCCCTCGTGGTTTAGCAGCCCTTGGATATACACTTAATAAACCCGAAGAAGATAGATTTATGATGCAAAAACATGAAATGTGGGCAGAGGTAGATGTTCTTCTTGGTGGTCGTGCAGCTGAAGAGGTATTTATTGGTGAGATCTCTACTGGTGCTGGTAATGACCTTGAGAGAGCAACTGATATTATTAAATCTATGGTTCAAACGTATGGTATGACAGATGTTGCTGGTTTAATGGTATTAGAAAAAAGTAGACAATCTTTTATTGGTGGTGGACAACAAGCTACGAGAGAATACAGTGATAAAATGGCTGAAGATATGGATACTTTTATTAAAAAATCTTTAGAAGAGCAGTATACAAAAGTAATTGCACGTTTAGAAGAGTATAGAGATGCAATAGAAGATATGGTTGCCCTTTTATACAAAAAAGAAAATATTACAGGTGATGAAGTACGTGATATTATTATTGATTTTGAAGATAGAAATAATATAGAATCTAAAGTAGAAGTAATTGACGATGAAATAGCCCAAGAGCTTAAAGAAGATGCTTCTATGGTTAAAAAATCAGTAGAAGATGAATAAAAGCTTATTTCCAGTATCGCAATATGGATGGAATTATATAGGATGGAGTGTAGGGTTTGTACTTTTATCTTTACTTTTAAAACTTAGTTTATTTGTATTCTTTTTTTTCTTTACTACATTGTTCTTTCTTTTTCTTTTTCGTAATCCAGAGAGAGAAATTGTTCGCTTTGAAGAAAAAAGTGTATTAAGTCCAACAGATGGTATCGTGAGTGCCATAGAACCAATAGAAAACTCTTACTATGCACATAAATTGACGATTAGCAGTAGTATTTTGGATGTAGGTATCCTACGTTCGCCTTGTAGTGCTCATGTGAAAAGTATTCATAAACACTATGGAAATCGTTTACGTGCTAGTAATCCTTTATCTTGTAAGTTAAATGAAAAAATCATTTTAGAATTAGAAGATGCTTTTTTAAATACTATAAAAATAGAGTATAAATTAGACGGAAGTTTTTTACCTGTAGTAATAGATAGTAAAAAAGAAGTTACACAATCTTTACGTGATGGGTTTATGCTTAATGGTACTGTTATACTTTATTTACCACATAACTTTCGTTTTAACGTTAAGGTTGGTGACGCAGTATGTGCACCTAAATCTTTAGTAGGTTATTTTTCTTAAGAGGTATCACTTATTCTTCTTCTCTTGAAGTTGTCTTTGAAGTAAAAGTTTATTTACATCAATATCAAAGTTAAAGTATTCTGATATAAAGCTACTATATCCAACTTTAGAAAGTTGGATAACAGCACCCTCATTATTCTGAATTTCAAGATATAACAATCCTAAGGCATAGCGACTTTCTGAAAACTCTTTATTTTTTATTTTTGAGAGTTCTAGTAATACAATTGCATTCTCATGGTGTAAAGCAGCTGTTGAAGCTACTGCACCTAAAAATAAGGTTTGTGCATCTCTTACTTTTAATTCATCAATGAGTTGATTGTAGAGAGTGTAAGACTCTTCAAAGGCTTTATCGAGTAAAGATGCTAGTGCTAAGGTACTTGTTAATTCATAAAGTGGTTCATTTGTTGAAGCCATAATTTTCTTTAATTTTTGGCGTAAAAAGAAAAGTCTTCCCATAATCAAATTTTGTTGTATGTATAAGTACTTAGTAATGTATGGACCGAAATAGAGGTCTTGGTAATGAAATGTTTGTTTTTGTAGGTATTTAAAAACTTCTTTTGCATATTTCTCATCGTTTAAATCATCAAAATTTGCATCGATATACATCATATGTGGAAGTATATCTTGGGGTAACATAGTAGTTAATTTATTTGCAGATTTTTTAGCATAATCAAAACGCTCTAAGTTTAAGGCAATAATTATATCTAGTGTTAAGTAAATTGGACGGCTTTTATAATCATTATCTAACCAGTCTACACTTCCTAATATATTGTTTTCGCTTATGTTAAGTAATGCTTTATGAAAGCTTTTAGATTCACTTGGTTCTTCTTGTGCAATAGATTCCTTTAAGATACTTTTTAATTTTTCATTTTCTTTTTCAATGAGCTCTGATGTCATTACAGCATAAATACCAGAGAGATAGTTCTTTGCATCTAAATAGTATGACTTAAGAAAATGTTCATGTGCTAAAGGTAAATTACCCATTTGCGCATAGGTGAGGGCTAAATTATACTGGAGTATAGAATGTTTAGGTTGAATGTCAAGAAGTTTTTTTAAATCTTCATTCGCAGCTCTTATTTTAAAAGAAAGTGCTTTTTTAATTGCCTTAGCGATACCCCTATTTACAGTAGAAGATGAAGAACTTTTGGTGAGATAATTTTTTGCTGAAGCAATGTTGTCTATATAAATATTAGCATTTCCTTTTCTAATATAGCTAATTGTTTGGTCAGCATTAAACATTTTATAAGGAGAAAAATAAAAAATCTTTTGGTAGTTTAAAAGTTTTGATTTTTTTGCTTTTTTTCTGTATATTTCTTGGGCTTTTTTAGAATCAAACAAAGATTTCTTGAGTGACACTTTTATAGGATAATATTTGTAAACTTCTTCTGGGAACATATCTGTAACATTTTTAATTTCTTTAGCACCATCGGCAACAAGTCCAGATTTTAGCTTTATTAATCCCAATGCTAGTTGTGCTTTTGCGGGTTCTCTATTTTTTAAAATACATTCTTCTAGGTATTGACGTGCTAATGTTATATCACCTACTCTTGAATATAAAAGCGCTAGAGCAAAAATATCCTCTTCTTCTGTGTCTTTTTCAATTGCTTCTATTGCATCGTAGTTATTGTCAAGAGAAGCATTTATTTTAGCGCGTAAATGTTTTTGTATAAGAGGATACTCTTGTGAAGTTGGATTGTTCAGTGCACTGAGTGCCTCTAAATAATTGTTTTTATAATAATTAACAAGTGTATAGTAATAAGAATAGAGAGGGGACTGCAATTCGTTTGGTAAGTAAGCATATGCGAGATCAATATAATACTTGAAGCTTTCCTTATCATTTAAATGCAAAGAACATACAGCAGCGTTAATTGCACTAACACAACGTTTCTCATGGTTGTTTATTGCTTGTTGAAAAGTTTCTAAAGCCAGTGAATATTGTTTGTTTTTTAATTGCGCAACACCTAAGTTATATTGAGATATTGCCTCACTAAAGAGTGCGATTTTTTCATATAAAAATAGAGCTTCATCTTTTGAACCATGTGAATATAAATAATTCGCTTTAGCAATCATATTTTCTAATTTACTGGGTTCTATTGGCTTTTGTTTGTTTTCTTCTAGTTTATCCTCTATAGTATCCATTGATAAAGAAGATTTTTCATTAGAAGACTTGAATACAAGAAGTAAGATAATGATAATAATAAGAATGAAAGCAACAGCTGCCCCACCCATAAGGATTAACTTTTGTTTTTTCTTCTCTTTATCTTCAGGAGAAAGTATAATGGTTTCAGATTCATTTGAACCTGCGGTATCATTTTCTTCAATGATAACTATCTCTTCCTTAGCCATTATTACCCTTATTTGTTTTTATTATTTATAGCAAGAATAATACCAGATGTAAAGTATAGGTGAGGTTAAGAGAAAAAATCGTAAGGATTAAAAAGAATACTCTTACCCCAAAGAGGTAAGAGAAAAAGTACTTTATGCTGCTATAAAGTGAGTAATACCAAATGACAAGATTGATGCTCCTATATATACTGAACCGTACATAAAAGAAGAAACAAGTTTAATAATAGGTTGGTATGTCCATTTTACAAGTAAAATAATCCATGAACCAATAAGAGCAGGTGCGAATGTATAGCCAAGCATTTCCATTAAACCTAAGTTATTTGGAACAAATACTACATTTGCTAAAACTAAATCAAAAGCTAACATAAGAACAAAATAAATTCCTAAATAACGAACAGTATTAAACTCTCCCGCACAATCCGATATTTTTCGCTCTGCTGTAAATAATCCTCTCATATCAGAGAAGTCAGCATCTTTAAGTGATTTTTCTTCACATATAATAAAAACGATTAGTCCAAATAAAAGACCTCCACCTAGTGTTAACATCATTAGTAACATATTATCCATTGTATTTCCTTTGGGTTATTTAGATTACAAAATATTATATCATAAAGTTTAAAATATTAAAGTATTAAATAAATATTTTTAATAATTGATTATTTTTATGTATAAATGTAACAAATACAAAAAAAGTTTATATGAAAAGTTCTCGGAATGATTACTACGAGGAAGGTGATTCTCAAGTAAATAGTAGTTTCTATTTACTTGAATATATTTGTATAATGGAAGCTTGTTATTTTTCTTCGATATACATCTCTTTTGCGACAATATAAAGTGGTGCATTATGTACTTGCAACATAGCACTTCCACAACCCAATGCAAAACCATAGAGGTCATTTTCTTTTATAAGAATAATTCCATCACCCATATCGAGAAAAGAAAGTACACTATTTACTAATATTTTTGATTCAGTGATATTCTTAAATTCTAAATGAACAATATTTGTATCTTCTCCATCATCATCTTGTATAGCTATGGTGACAATTTTATGTGAGGCAGAGAGTTGTTGAATTGATCGAAGCTGTGCATATTTAAATTTATCATATTTTTTTAAGAGAGTGCTTATTTCTTCCATATATTTTCCTTTTCATAATTATATAATGACATCTTAGCAGTAAATACTTAAGTTAAATGCAACTAAAATCTGGAGTATTTAATTCAAAAGTAGTATATAAATAGTAGCTTATTATCTTTCTTCTATATTAAAATATCATCTTATATTAAGCATAAGATGATATTTTTTGCTTAAATAAAAGGAAATACTATGAATGAACATGAAGATTTTGCAAATATGACATTAGTGCAAAAGATAAATAAAATTGATAAAGTAATTGATGATAATATACGAGAATTTTTAGTAAGAGATAATGGAGACATGGATTTAGTGAATGTTACAGAAAAGAATGGTTTACTCCTTGTGTATATAGAGTTTCAAGGAGCTTGTACATCTTGTGCTTCCGCAGGTGGAACAGAATCTTCTATCGAAAATATTTTACAAAGAATGCTTTCAAGTGATATAAGAGTCATTAGTATATAAGGTTAAGGTTCTTTATTTAAAATATTTTCTTGGGTTGGAGTTATTTTTTCTCCAGTAGATGACTCGTACATTGTGCACGCCCAAGAGAAGCCTTCTTTACAAGCTTGCTTTAAATAAGGCATAGCTTCTTCTCCTCTACTTTGGCTTATAAGGGTAAATGCTCTTGTAATGGGACTTTGAAATTCATTATATTTGCTACATCCTTCGACTACCCCTTCATCACAAGCTTTTTTATAATACTGCATTGCTTTTTGCGTGTTGTTATTTTTGTAATATCTCTCAGCTTTTTGAAGGGAACTCGCTTGAATATTTAGAATAATACTAAGTAAGAGTAGTAGTTTAATCATTCTGTTTCTCCATAGATTGAATAAGTATTTAGCATTATAAGGAAGAAAACTTTAATTACATCTATTTTAACTACTTTCTTAAAATAATACTATATAATTATATTTATTATAATTATAACAATAGTTTGGCGAAGACTTTACGCATAATTTTTTTGCTAGAAAGTTTATAAATGAAAAGGGAGTACACATGGTATATGACAACATAGTCTTAATAGGCTTTATGGGTAGTGGTAAAACGAGTGTAGGTAAAGTTTTATCACGACAATTATTTAAAAAATTTATGGATGTAGATAGCATTATTGAAGCAGAGCAAAAAAGTAGTGTACGTGAAATTTTTGAAAAAAAAGGGGAAAAATATTTCCGTACTCTTGAACAAAAATGTATTAATACATTGACAAAAAAAACAGGTCAAGTAATTGCTACTGGGGGAGGGCTACCTATATATAGTTCTCTATCAGCGAAGTCTCTTGTTATATACATAGATGCTGACTTTGATGTTATACTCAACCGACTACCTGCTAAAGAACGCAATAAACGACCTTTACTTGAAAATGAAGAGAGAGCACGCGCATTATTTGTTGAGCGTATACCTATATATAAAGAAAAAGCGCATTTTAGCGTTGATGCAAATCAAAGTGTGGCGACCTACAAGCATATGATATTAGACTATATTTTAGATAAAAGAGTTTTGTAACTCTAAAGAAACTTTTATAAAGGACAACTACTTTTTAAAAAGTATGCTTATTTAGTTTTTAACAACTATACTTCTATTTAATTAAAAGGTTAAAGGAAATACTTTATGTATACAGTACAAATGGAACAAGAATGTGGATGTTTTAAAAAAAGTGAATACTCAAATAATAATACATTTAAAACACAACAAGATGCGTATAATTATGCAAATATTGTAGTGGAGCTTATGAATGAAGAGTTTTGTAGTAAGCATACCTTTTATTCAGAACCAGCTGAAGATAATATTTTTGTTATAAGAGTGGCAATAAATACTACTGCTGTATCTGGATGTAGCACAGGTGTGAGTTGTGATGTTGGTTGTAGTTCTACTGATGATTGGTCTCTTGAATCGACTGATAGTGCTACTGTAGAAAACTGTGGTACAGGTTGCGGATGCTCCTAGGTAGACTACGGTTCGATGTTTATTTTCTAAAAATTATGTATAAAGGATAAAGAATGACACATTTACAAACGTCTTTTCTTGAGGATCTTAAAAGTCAAGAAAAGTTAACAGTAGCTGCGTACGCTGCATTATTAAAGACACATATTCAACGTGCTATTGCATTTGAAGAAAACAATGGTGCAAGCAAGTCCCAAGCAAAAGCTATGGGAAACTATTATACAGTGCGCGTCTTATCTGATTTTATAGCGAATGAAAATAAACTAGCAAGAATAATAGCACTACAAGAGTCAAAATAAATCTTTGTCGATAGATTAAATACCGTTTTCTTCCTCTTCTTGCATCTCTTGACGTATCTTATCCATATCAAGACCTTTAACATGTGCTATAAGGTCGTCAAATTTATCTTCAGGAAGCATACCACCTGAATTAAGTAAAATTATGCCATCTCTCGCCACCATAAGTGTTGGAATAGAGTGAATATTCCATTTATTTGCTAAAAACTGTTGTTCTTCTGTATTTACTTTTCCAAAAGTAATATCAGGGTTATTCTCTGCTACTTTTTCAAATATTGGAGCAAATTGTTTACACGGCCCACACCATTCTGCCCAAAAGTCAATAATCACTATTTCGTTATTATCAAGGGTGTCATCAAAAGTTTCTTTTGTTAGGTTTATATATGCCATAGGATTCCTTTTTTTTGAGTGTAGCATAGCAGTAATTGTTGTATGCTTAATAGGATGAGAAAATTTACAAATATTCTTCGATATACCCACTAACAGCATGAAGTTTTTTTATGCTAAAATGATACTAAAGGAAAGTTATGAAGCTAACGATAGAAGAGTACTCTAAAAAATTTAAAATGTCTAAAGAAATGATTCATTCAAGACTTAGAGCTAAAAAATTAAATTATATTACAGAGAATGGTACAACATATATAATCATAAGTACGAGTACAACGCGTAAAGTAACAACACCCAATGAGCCTAATATAATCAAACAAAAAACAACTGTAGCATCTGTACTTGCACTTTACCAAAGAGAAAATCAACAACTTAAAGAAAAAATTATTCAGCTTGAGACTAAAATCGATAAACTTATTGATGACAAAGAACAAATGCTTCGTGATGAAATGCAAAAAATTGAACATGTATATAGTTCAAAGGATGAGCAACTTAAAAATATATTAGAACTTATAAATACAAAACTTTTACTTAATACTCCTCAAAATAATATTCAAGATGTTGAAGCAGTAACAACAGTTAATCCGAGTATCGAAGCAACACAAACAGGAAAAATAATAGAACTTAAAACCTACATTAGGACACTTGACTTAAAATCTTACCAGAGAAAAATCATCAAAAAAAGATTTTTAGCTATAGAAGATAGTGATGTGAGGCTTATAAAACAAAATGGCAATATTTATCTTGATTTTTCAAAATATGATTATAGTGATCTTTTAGAGTACTAAATGCTAGAATTACAAGAAAATGAAGAACTTATATCTGATAATATCCATATTATAGGTGACGTACACACGCAAACTATTATTGATGCTATTGACTTAAAAGTTGAAGGCACAACACATGCTGGCTCTACACAATATGTAAAAAATGCTACTATTTTTACCCATCAAGGTCTCCTGCGTTGCCATAATGCAAATGTAACACTTTTAGATGGTGGAGAAATTCATGCCTCACATGCTGTTATTGATACGTGTAAGAGTGGATCAATTTATGCGCAAAGTGTAAAAATAAAGAACCTCAATAGCAATATAAAAGTTTGTGCTTCAAAATTTATTATAATAGAACACATACATGGGCTAAATAACGTTTTGACTATAGACTACAAACAAGTACCAATTCTTATAAGTAAACTTGAACTTATCAATGAAGATGTTGAAGACTTAGAAAAGTTACTTCTTCAAGCACAGGAAGAGAATTTAGATACACAAGATGATATAGAAGATGAACTCAAACACTTGAAAAATGAAGAAAAAGAAATAAAAAATTCAGTGCACAGTGCAAAAATAAGTATTACAAAAAAAATAATGAAGGCAAATGTACTTTCTTTTGTGACACAAGAGGATCAAGTTATTTCTTATACTCCAGAACAAAACCAAGAATACAAACCATTCTCCCTTGAATTTACTAAAGATTTTCTAATCCTACACCCTGTAAATTTAAAAACTCTTCGCACTATTTAATTTTTTACAATAATAAACAAATATCTATGAGTATCCTTAAAATATACGGTTAACCGTGTTATAAATAAGTTATAATGTATTTTTACTACTTATTTGTGTAGTTAATATAACTTATACTGTATTTATAATAAATTATAATGTATTATTAAGAATATATTCCGTATAATACATCCATGAAAATTGATGATGTATTTAATATTCTTCATAACTCTTTAGAATCTCAAAAAAATGGTAAAAAAATCTCTCTCAAAGAGATGTCTTTATCACTAGGAATATCTATGCGAACATACCAAGACTGGAAACTGGGTCGTGCAAAGCCTCAAGCTGCTAGCGTAGTTATGAAGATGTTAGGGAAACTAGATGATGATGAGGTTATCCGTACTGTACGAAAAATCAATCGTTTAGAGGATCATTAAATGAGTGTTTTATCCCAAAGAGAGAGAGAAGCTTTAGATGACGTATTTTTATCAATACATACGAATAATAGAAAATTTGGAAAAATGAAAGAAATATTACCTTTAATTATTCCAGATAAAAACAATCTTTTCTTAAAAAAGCATTTAAATCATTTGCTACATGGCTTCAAATCGAAAAGTTTTGTTAATTTAATACGCTTTTATATTAAAAAGAAGAAATTTTTAAGCAAATAAATTATAAAGTGTCTACAGCTGAATTATTTCATCATAACGGTCTTTCCGTTTCAAAGTAGATAATTTCGGAAATCTTTATGAATCCAAGGGTATTTTATGAATAAAGCACAATTCGTTGAATTAGTACAAACAAGTGGTGACTACAAAACTAAAGTTGAAGCAGAAAAAGCAATCGCAGCATTTACAGAAGCTATTACATCGGCACTAGTGAAAAAAGAAGATGTATCTTTAGTTGGTTTTGGTAGTTTTACCGCAGCTTTGCAAAAAGGTAAAAGTGGTAAAGTTCCAGGAACTGATAAAACTTATACAACTCAGGACAAAATGGTTCCTAAATTTAAAGCTGGTAAAGGTCTTAAAGACCGTGTTGCAGCTGGTAAATAATACATTTTATATTGACCCTTTGGGTCAGTATACTATTGAGCACTAAATGAGTATACTAACATCATTTACATCACTTTTTAAGAAACAATCAAAAAAAACTCTCCTATTACCTGAATCATTACTTTTAAAAAAACTCTATGCCGTGGTACAAGTAATTCCACATTTTCATCTTTTTGAAAACATCATTCTGTACCATCACGCAAAAAAAATATTTTTACCACTCATAATTTTAGATGAAAAACGTGGTATATTTCTTTTTGAGCATAAAGATTGGTCGTACGATGATTTGAAAAATTCGAAAATTGAAAAAGCAAAAAATGTAGATTCAAACAACAGTAATTTGGCATTTGACCAAGCCCATCATTTTATAGAACGTAAATGTAACGAAATTAAGCATAAAAGTATTCTTCCTATTTCTAACTTCTTGCTTATGGAAAATATTAATCAAGATCAATATAATCATTTAGAGACTTCAATACAAGCGCTCCTACCTTCAAAAAAAATTATGTTTAATGATACAGATGAACAAAAAATTCTTTCAAAACTAGAGAATCTTTCTTTCTCTGAGAATAAATTACCAAATATAAATGAAATACTTACTACACTTTTTGTTCAATACGCTATTTTAGATAACAAAGGAACTGTTCATTTTGCATCAAAAGAACAGCGAAATTTTATAGATAAAGCATTGGATGACTATACAATCTTAGAATCTTTACCAAATACAGGAAAAACAAGTACAATCTTACTTAAAGCAATTATAGAAAATCTAAAAAATCCAAATTATAATATTATAATTATAAAACCAACAAAATATTCATGTGACATTCTTAAAAAGAGGCTTATTGATACTATCGAATATGCACTTATTGAAATAGATATTTCTAAAATTAACATTATAACTCCTAGAATTTTTGTTAAAAAATATTCTAAATTTGAAGGTCTTATTATTTGTGATGACTATTTATCTTACACAGAAGAGTTTATTTCTCAACTAGAAGAGAGGAGAGAAAAAAACAAAATTATAATTGTGAAAAACTCTCAAAATATGCAAAATAATGATTTAGTAAAGACATATAAAAGTAGAAGTGTCTTATATGAGGAGTCTAATCCACATGCTAAAGCTATACAAATAGTCTCTTCTCTTCTTAAAACGGTACATGTAACAGATATAGCAATCCTTGCTGAAAATCCAAGTAAACTCAAATTAAAAGATGATTTGGAGGATTTTATTGGAGAAGATATATCTTTTCATGATGGCGAAAAATGTTTTATAGACCAAGATATAAATAGTCTTCTATTGTCCTCTTATAAAGAAATGTATGCTTTAGAAAAGAAATACATAATCTTAGTAGATATTGATCTTGTTAACGTCAATGAGCTACACTATGCTTATAATTTATCTCAGGAATGTGTCTATGTACTTTACCAAAATGAGAGTGATAATTTAAATTTACTAAGGAATAACTTTGAAAGTAACAAAAACAAACAAAGAATGGCAAGAGCAACTTAGCTCTGAAGAATTTTATGTATGTCGTCAAGCAGGAACAGAAGCTCCATTTTCTGGAAAATATTATACCAATACAGAAGAAGGGATTTATACATGTACATGTTGTGATGCTCTACTATTTGAATCAGATACAAAATTTGACTCAGGTACAGGTTGGCCAAGCTATTACGAAGGGATAGAAGATGCAATACGAGAGATTAAAGACGACTCTATTGGTATGGCGAGAGTTGAAGTACGTTGTCTCTCTTGTGACGCACATTTAGGGCATGTATTTCCAGATGGTCCAGATCCAACTGGCTTACGTTACTGCATAAATTCTGTTTCACTAAACTTTAAAGGAAAATAATTTGAAAAAAATACTACTATCGCTTTTATTACTTTTGTCGCTTAACTTACAAGCTAACCCACATGTTGTTCTTGAAACAACAGCTGGAAATATCGAACTAGAGCTTTTCCCTGATGTTGCTCCATTAGCAGTTGAGAACTTTATGACACATATTAAAAATGGCTACTATGACAAAATTGCTTTTCATAGAATCATTAAAAATTTTATGATTCAAGGTGGTGACCCTACTGAGAGTGGTCGTGGTGGTGAGAGTATTTGGGGAAAAGCATTTAAAGATGAATTTAAAGGTAAAATGTTTGATAAATACGGAGTTTTAGCAATGGCAAATGCAGGACCATATACGAATGGTAGCCAGTTTTTTATTACTACAGGAAAAGCACATTGGCTCAATGGAAGACATACTATTTTTGGGCAAGCAACAAAAGAGTCTTTTATAACACTTAATAAACTCAATAGCATTCAGACAATGCCTGGTGATAGACCATTAGAACGTCAAGAAATAATCAAAGCATATATTAAAAAGTAAATTGTAATCATCTTGTAATCGTTATAAGAGTATAATTGTACTATAAAATTAAATGCGGAGTCAGCATGGAAATACAAACAATGAATAAACTTGAGAGAAAAGCGTTAAAAGAGAGTGGTACAGACTTTATTCGTCTAGGTATGGCACTCTTTTTTATGGTAGCTGTACTAACATTTAGCTTTTTGAGTAATGGGGGTATTTCCAACAATATGTTCTTAGCAGTAGCTGCCCTTATTGGTGCGTATATGGCAATGAACATTGGTGCTAATGATGTTGCTAACAACGTAGGACCAGCAGTTGGTTCTAAAGCACTTACGATGACTACGGCTATTATAATTGCTGCTATTTTTGAAGCAGCTGGTGCTTTAATCGCTGGGGGTGAAGTTGTAAAAACAATCAAAAAGGGAATTATAGATATTTCTGCTTTTGGTGGTAATGCTGACCCTTTTATTTGGGCAATGATGGCGGCTCTTTTAGCTGCTGCTCTTTGGCTTAACTTTGCAACGATGATGAAAGCTCCTGTTTCTACAACACATTCTATTGTTGGTGGTGTTATGGGTGCTGGAATTGCTGCTGCTGGTTTTAGTATTGTTGACTGGGGAACGATGTTGAAAATTGCTGCTTCATGGGTGATTTCACCTGTTCTTGGTGGTATTATTGCTGCTGCATTTCTTTACTCTATTAAAAAATCTATTGTCTTTAAAGAAGATAAAGTAGCTGCCGCAAAAAAATGGGTACCTGTTTTTGTAGCGATTATGGCATGGGCATTTGTTACATACCTCACACTTAAAGGTCTCAAAAAAATATGGCCATCAATCCTAGACCTGCTTAATTCTCTTCCTTTAGTAGCCATAGAAGTTACAAAAAAACCTACTTTAATGACAGCTTTAATTATGGGATTTATTGTTGCAATTATTGTATTTATTTCAATGACTGCTAAACTAAAATCAAATGCCACTATGATGGAAAATACCAAAGCATCGGTAAACACACTCTTCACTATTCCTCTTATTTTTTCAGCTGCACTTTTAAGCTTTGCGCATGGTGCAAATGATGTTGCAAATGCTATTGGTCCTTTAGCTGCAATTAACGATGCAGTTATTAACGGTGGCATTTCATCTAAGGCTGAAATTCCTTTATGGGTTATGGGTGTTGGTGCTCTTGGTATTGCTCTAGGACTTGCTCTTTATGGTCCTAAGCTTATCAAGACAGTTGGTACAGAAATAACAGAGCTTGACCAAATGAGAGCATTTTCTATTGCTATGGCTGCGTCTATTACTGTTATTATCGCTTCGCAACTTGGACTTCCTGTGAGTTCTACCCATATCGCGATTGGTGGTGTTTTTGGTGTGGGTTTCTTACGGGAATACTTACACTTGACGTCTCCTCAATCAACAATTGAAGATGACTTGAAAATACTTGAAGATGAAAAGGCAACATTTGAAGCCTATACAAAAGAGCTTCGTACTCTTGAAGCAAAAGAAAATAAAGTTGAAGCAGAGTATGAAAGAATAGTAGAACTTTATAAGCTTAGACGTGAAGAAAACAAACTTATAAAATCTACAAAAAGACATTTAAAACAAACGAAAAAAGTTGAGTATGTAAAAAGAGATGCAATGAAAAAAATCTTCGCTGCATGGATTATTACTGTTCCAGCTGCTGCAATACTTGCAGGTTTATTATTCTTTATGATTAAGGGTATTATGATTTAAGGGTTTTAACCTTATTTATGCCCTCCTACTTATTTTTCAATGCCTTATATACAGCAACAGCTTGCGCATGTTCTTTTACGTCATGCACTCGAAGTATAGAGGCCCCGTTTCTAAGGGCTTCTAAATGTAAGGTTAATGTCCCCGCTAATCTTTCTTCTGTAGAAGAGGGAGTTATTAAATTTATCATTGATTTTCTTGAGGCACCTACTAAAATCTTTCTTTTTAAAGTTGAAAAATGTTCTAAATTTTTAATAAGAGAAAGATTATCTTGAAGAGACTTTCCAAAACCTACCCCTACATCTACTACAATATCACTTATCCCAAAAGATTCTGCTTTTTGAATTCTTTGTTCTAAAAATGAATATACCTCACTTAATACATGTGAATATTGTGGATTATCTTGCATCGTTTGAGGTGTTCCCTTCATATGCATAATAACTACATGAGTATTGTACGTAGCACATAAGCTACACACTGTATCATTCTTTAGTCCAGTTATATCATTAACCATACTAAAACCACTCTCGAGAGCCTTGGCAATTACATTTGGTGTACAAGAATCTATACTAAAACATGTCTTTTCATAGAGTTTTCTATCATATATAAGCTTTAAAATGGGTGCTACTCTTTTGAGCTCTTCTTTTGGGCTTACTATTGGAGCATTCGGTCTTGAAGAAACACCTCCAATATCGATTATACTAGCACCATCTTCTATCATATTTTCTATTTTAATGATTGCATTTTTTTCATTAAACCTACTTGCTTCAAAAAAGCTATCTTCATTCGCATTAAGTACACCCATTATATCCACATGTGAAGGCTCTCGTACTTTAAGAATTTGAGATAGCTTTTTTGCTACTTCTTTTAAACCAAAAGGTTGTGCAAGTTCTTTTTTACTTAGTATTTGAAGTTGTTTACTCGTAGCTATAAGTATACAGTTTACATGTGAAGTTGTTGCAGTTACTGTACCCTTTGGTACTGCTAAATCTGCCCCTATTGAGAGTGCATCTTGTTTGAGTATATTTGCAGCCCCCACATGTAAATCTCGAATGTATAAGGTATGTGTTTTCATTTTTGAGGCAAGTATTTTTATACCACCACCATCAACACCTATTTCTGTTAAAAGTTTCTTCGCATTGATATCACTTGAAATCTTTTCAATTTGCATTTACCTTTCCCCTACAAAACTCATAAGTAACATGGAAAAGACATTCTGTGGTTTTGAATTTAATTCTAAAAGTCTGTACGCCATATCAAAGTTATTTAATTGCTTTTTTGAAAGAAGAAGTTTATCCACAACGGTAGCTCTATAATATATTGCTTCTACAAGTTGCTTCGCATCTACTTTTGAAACCCTTACATTTGCTTTTAAAAATGTAAATACATGTGCATAATCAATGCGTAAAAGATTTAAATCAATTTTGGGTGCTTCATGATTTACATCTCCTTTTACAATAGGAAGACGTGAACGAACAGTAGCTAAAAGATTTGATTTTGATGGGGTAATAATAATAATTTCTATATTTTTGGGAGGTTCTTCTAAAATTTTTAGCAAGGAATTTTGGGAAACACTATTAAAACTATTTGCACCTAAAACTAAATATTTTGTTTGAGATTCACTAATATACGCTTCTTTAATAACAGCCTTTGCATTATCAAGTTTAAATTCGGTTTCTTCTAAAAAGCCTATAACTCTGTGGGGCGATAGTTCTTCTTGAAGTTTTTCAAAATACGCTTCTATCTCAGAGCTAAGTACTATATGACTTTTTTTATTCTCATGAAGTAACATCAACTTCTCCAAACATCGCAGCATTTAATGAGGCATTAAAAAGTCTATAGAGTTGTAAAAGTTTAATATCTAAATGTGAGTCATAGGACTTTAATGTAAAAGCATTATGAAATTCTTCATCAAAAACCCAAAAGTAAGAAGTTTCTTTTCTCTTAGCAATATCTGCACGTTTATCATCACCCCCACCAATATACCAAAAAATATAATTATCTTTATAGGAGAGTGAAATCATATCGTCTAAGACATCTATCATCTCTCCACCCGTTATATGATTATAATGCTTATAAATACTGTCTATGCTGACTATAGGTAAGAGTGGTCTGTCAATTTTATCGCTATTTATAGAAGTTAAAATATAGTTCTCAAACCATTTTCTTTTCTCGTCCGTTATGAGAATAATTGTTTTTCCTTCAAGTATTTCACTCAAAGCAGAAGAAGAAGTTGTTGCCCAGTTAAACCTTTGCTCTTCTAGCCAACTTAATGCTCCATCTTCATCACGAATTGCATCAAGACTCCACTGTGCAAAGTCTGGTATATAGTCTGACATGTGGGAATTACTTATCTAATTCATAGGCATCGTGCAAGCCACGTACTGCAAGTTCAGCATATTTTTCATCAATAACCATTGAAACTTTGATTTCTGAGGTTGAAATCATGTTAATGTTGATGTTGTTATCTGCCATAGTTGAAAAAGCAAGGGCTGCAACCCCAGCATGTGATTTCATGCCAACACCAACAACAGATACCTTACAAATATCTTCATTATAAGAATCATCTGTAATATCTCCACTTTTAACAAAAGTATCTACTATAGTTTTTGCATGATGTAAATCACTAACGGGAACAGTAAAGTCAATATTTGTAGTTCCATCATGTGACTTATTTTGAATAATTACATCTATATTTACTTCAGACTCTGCTAATTTTGTAAAAATTTCAGAAGCAATACCTGGCTTATCTTTAACACCCATTAATGAGATACGTGCTTGATTTCTGTCGAGTGCTATTCCACTTACTAATGGTGCTTCCATGATATTTTCTTCCTTTGTTATTAATGTTCCCTCTTCATTTGAGAAACTTGTTCGCGTTACTAAATTGACATTGAGTTTTTTAGCCATTTCTACAGAACGATTTTGCAGTACTTTAGCTCCCATAGATGCAAGTTCTAACATTTCATCATAAGAAATTTTATCTAATTTTTTTGCTTTTGATTCTATGCGAGGGTCCGTTGTGTAAATACCACTTACGTCTGTATATATTTCACAAAGGTCAGCTTTTAATGCTCCTGCAACTGCTACAGCAGAGAGGTCGCTTCCACCACGTCCAAGTGTTGTTACGTCACCATTTGCATTGACACCTTGAAAACCAGCAAGAACAATGATTTTTCCCTCTTTTATTATAGCCTGCATTACAGAAGGGTTAATCTCTTCGATTCTTGCTTTTGTGTGTGCCGTGTCTGTAATAATTCCAGCTTTGCGACCAGTCATAGCAACTGCATCATGCCCTAACTCTTGAAGAGCAATAGCTAAAAGTGATGCTGTTACACGTTCCCCTGAACTTAAAAGCATATCCATCTCAGGAGCAGAAGGATTTTTAGAGAAATGCTCAGCGTACCCTACAAGCTTATTTGTCTCACCACTCATAGCAGAAACTACAACTACTATATCATTACCAGCTTTTTTATTTTCACTTACACGATGTGCAACATTTTGAATTCTTTGTAAGTCACCAACACTCGTTCCACCAAATTTTTGAACAATTAACATCTACAGTAATCCCTCTTTAATAAAATATTTTACAACAGTTTCATAGACAGGTTTCTTAAAATGTGCAGTAGAATTGAGAACTTCATCAACACTTACAAATTTATAGTCATCAAATTCTGGATGCTCTGTAGCTAAATTAATTTTCGCATTTGTACCAAGCTTTAATAAAAAGTATCTTTGCGTCTGACCTTTATAAGGTGTCATTCTTTGCGCAATTCTCTCAGGGAAATCATAAGAAATCCACTCAGGGAATTCTCCAACTATTTTTGCATCACGAGTTCCTACTTCTTCTTCAAGTTCACGAAAAAGTGCATCCTTGACCTCTTCACCATTATCAATACCACCTTGAGGAAATTGCCACATGCCTTGAAGATCATTTCTTTGTGCGATAAAAATTTCTTTTTTTTGGGGATAATTATGCGACATAATAATCATTGCGACATTAGGACGATACACATCTTTTTTACTCATTTATTTACCTGTATTTTTTATATACGCGATTATACAGAATAAGCTATTAAAAGATGATTAGACTAAGAGGTAAGGGAGTAAATAAAGTTCCTAAAAAAGGAACTTAAAATAAAGATATTTAGGAAAGTTTTCTATTTCTAAATGCTAAAGCAATAACTAAAAAGAGTATAGCATACGTTATTGGCACAAAATCAGGAATAGGAACTGGATCACCTTTTGCATACGAGTGAAGACCTGCAAGGTAATAGTTTACTCCAAAATACGTCATTATAACTGAAGTATAGCCCAGTGTTGAAACCACAGCAAAGTTAAACTGCGTGTAAAGTGATGGAATAAATCTAAGATGTAAAATCACAGCATATATAAGAATTGTTACTAATGCCCATGTTTCTTTTGGATCCCAACCCCAGTATCTACCCCATGATTCATTTGCCCACACTCCACCAAGGAAATTACCAACACTTAAAAGAACAAGACCTGCCATAATACTCATCTCATTAATGGCATTCAACTCTTTAATAGAAAGACTAAGGTGTTTTTCATTCTTTGTTGTTTTCAAAATGAAAAGTATAATAGAAACAAATCCAAGTAAGGCACCAAGACCAAGGAAGCCATAACTTGCAGTAATCATAGATACATGAATACTCAACCAGTAGGAGTTAAGAACAGGAACTAGGTTTGTAACTTGTGGATTCATCCAGCTTAAGTGTGCAACAAAAAGAATGAGACCGGCTAAGATTGCAGTTGATGCTAAGGTCATTGACGAACGTTTAGAAAAAATAAATCCAGCAAGAACAGTTGCCCAACCAATATAGATCATAGATTCATATCCGTTTGACCAAGGGGCATGTCCTGAAATATACCATCTGTTTATAAGGCCAACTGTGTGTGCAATAAAAAGAAAAATTAAAAACCAAAGTGAGGCTTTTGTAACTAAGTCCATTTTAAAACTTGGTTTGAGTATTTTTACAAAACTAAGTATTAAAAGAATAAAACCCATTAAAAGGTACATTGGATAAATTCTTTCAAAAATACGTACTTCATTATAAAAAACTTCTGCTTTAATTCTTGATTCTGTTGGATATACAGCAGAGCCAAATTCATGCTGAAATGTAGCAATTTTTGAAAGAGCCTTTGTTGGAGCATCCCAGTTTCCACTTATAAGCGAATCATCTATAGATGTGAAATACTCAACAGCAGTGGTACGGACACGTTCTCCAACTTCAGCTTCAAAGGTTTGTAATGCTTCAATAGTTGGATGCCATTTATTTGTATTGTCATTTGGTTTTGGCCATATTTTTATAAGTGAGCCTGTAAAAATCATATAAGACACATTCACTTTTTCGTCAATTTTTAAAAGTGCTTTGTCAAACTTATCTCTATGCTTAGCTTCTTTTCTCGCAGCATTTTCAATAACTTGACCTAGTTTATAGCCTCTTATCCCAGTTGGATCTTGAAAAAATTGTGAAAATGATACATATTTTGCATCTTCTGGTGCTCCTATAAGTTTGTTTATATCTTTATTTTTTGTTTTAATTATTTTAATATATTTGTAAGATTCAGGACTTATCATCATTCCTAAAACAACTTGATTTGATGTTAAGGAATATTTTCCGACTTTAAGTTTTGCAGAACCATATAGTTTTGCTAGTACTTCAGTCGTAAGTGTATCCATAGGTTTCATCCGTCCTTTAGAATCTTGGACTATGAGTTCACCAAATTTTTTGGCATGGTCTTTATCAAAGGAAATAATGGTTTTAATTTCTGGATGTAAGTCCTCTGCATGAGAGGGAGTGAATGTACTCAATAGTCCAAAGGCTAGCAAAAACGATAACATTTTTTTCTCATTTGCTTTTTTAGCTTTTGCTGCTAACTTTGAAAAACGATTTTTTCTTGAAAAAAGAGACCAAAACATACCTAGCGCTAAAAGTGCATATCCAATATATGAAGGAAGTGTTCCTGGGTCATTATTTACAGAAAGAACAGTTCCTAACTCATCCTGATCATATGAAGCTTGAAAAAATCTATATCCACGATGTTCTAGAACATTATTCATAAAAATTCTATATGGCATGGTTAAACCTTCTTCTTCATCTATGAGTGTTACTTCACTTGCATATGAAGCTGGACTCATTGATCCTGGGTAGCGTTCTAGCTCAAAGTCTTTAAGATGAATTCCAAAAGGAAGCTCTAACTCTTTTGCACCATATGAAATATGAACATCAACGCCGTTAATAGCATTATGTTGTTCTTTTGCTAATGTCCCAGGTTGTCCATAAAGCATCGTTTCTTTTGAAACACCATCGACTGTAATTTTAAATTTGAGGGCATCAATACCAGGATTCATAGGTTTTGCTTTAGGATTTGTAACAATCTTCATAGAAGCATGTGGTAAATAATTTTTAAGAACAAAACTACTTTCACCCACTGTAAATAAGGTTCTTTTAGCGAAGGGTTCACTTACGTTAGCGAGAAGATCTCCATCACTTCTGTCATCCATTTTTAAATATTTAAGTACCATTTTATGATCTAAAAAGAGTGCACCATCTTTTTTATAGATATGAATTACAGGAGTATCAAAATCCTTTCCTGTGTTAAAGTCTAAAATTACACTTCCTGTGTCATAGTAGGTGCCTTCTTTGAGTGCAACCGGTCGACCTTTTCCTCCTCCCGTAACCATCATGTCAGCAACTGAAATTCCGTGCGCATTATCTACAACCATTTTTTCCATAGCGTCTGGAATATAGTCTATAAGTTCAACATCAACTTGTTTAGAATCAACTTCGAGTGATACAGATAAGTTATTTGTACTTTTTTTAGAAAGGTAAAGAATCTGAGAATCTATTGTATTTTTTGTACCAGATTTTGCATCTACTGTAAAGTATGTATAAGAACTTGTCATTGTTTTTACTGTGTCGCCCTCACGAATATGCATACTCCCTTCGTATCCATAGTAGCGGGTGATTGCAGCACCAATAATAATAACTATAAAAGCTATATGAAAGATGAATATAGGGGCTTTATTGAGGGAAAACATTTTATGCTTATAAATATTTAGCATGAGGTTTAAGGTTAAGAGTCCTAGTAAAACTTCAAACCATTTTGTGTTAAATATCTCAGCTTTTGATGTGATTGTACCGTAATCGTTTTCGATAAATGTAGCATATCCAATGGCAAAAGCAAAGAGTAGCATTAAAATAGCCATGGTTTTCATGGAGTCAAAGAGGGATAAAAGTTGTTTCATGGTAAATACCTTCATACATTAAATTATTTGAAGGCATTATACATAGAAGGTAGTTAACAAATGTTGAATCTATATTGATAATAAAAGAGATAGTATCAATATACAAGCATAGCTAATTTTTTATGCAGTATAATTCAGCTCTTAACTGATATGACTCGAGTGTTTTTTTAGCATATATATCTTCACGCATTGTTTTTTCATATAAATGTGCTTTTTTTTGAAAGAGTTTACAAAGTTTTGCATCCTTGTCTATACCAATTTTTTGATCTTGATACGCTGTTGGTAAAGTAAAAGCAAATGCTGCTGAGGATAGTAATAGTATTAAAATTAATAATTTATTTTTCATAATTGAATTCCTTATAATAATTATATAAAGGAATTATAGCATATATTTATTATAAATACAAATTATTTTTATTATTAGTTTAAATTATCTTATTTCATCTTTTCCTTATAAGTAGCATTTTCTGGTACTAAACCATACTTAGATAAGTCCACTAAAATTTCTTTTCTTTTATCTTTTAAGAGTTTAATCATTAAAGGATTTCGATCCATTTTATAGGTTTCCGTCATAATTACATTGTGTGAATGATCAAAATATTTTTTTAAACCCACTTTATAGTTGTTTTTATAGAATACTTCAGCACTTTTAAATCCTTCTATATCCCAGTCGACCATTAAGCCTTCTCTTTTACCCATTTTATATGTAACTCTGCTCCCGAGCTGTCCTGTGTTATAGTATATATTTTGAACACCATCTTTTTGTCCATCTATATAATGAACAACAATTTTTTTTTGTTGATTATTGTAGAATGAAGTATAGAGTCCATTTTCTTTACCATCAATAAAGTTTACTTGAGATTTGATATGTCCAGATTCGCTATACCAAAATGTCATTCCATTTCGCTTGCAATTTACATAAGTAGATGTACGTGCCTTGTCTTGCGCAATATATTTATCTGGATTTCTACAAGGAAGTTCTGTAGCAAATGCATTTGTGGCAATCAAAGTGCCTATTATTAAAATTAAATTCATTTTATTTAAAAGAAGATTTTTGAATAATTATAGGATAAAAGTAGCCATATCCAAAATCAACATCTTTTGCTACAGTACCTTTTGCATATACTATGTCTCCAACACTTGGAACATTCCCCGAAGTTGTAAATACGATATCATCCATATTTTGAAAACGGCTTCCATCATTAATGTGAACCCAATTTCTTTTTATAATCCCGATAGAAGTTTTAGTAACCTTTCCTTTGATAATAATTTCTTTGCCAACATATTTATCTCGATTAGCAAAAAGTTCAGCAATTATTACAGTATTATTTTCTTTATACTTGGAGAATGCAATATTGGGCTTTATGTCTTTTAAACTTTGTCTTCCTTGTACTTTGTCAGATGCAAAAAGTATCTTCTCAAATGTACGGTTAAGTGTTTTAGATTGAAATTTACTCATCCAACCTTGTTCAATAAATGAAATAGTTTCTCCTACTTTTACCTTGCGTTGTGTCATGGCAATCCAGTACTTTACCTTTTTGTCTTGAACTTTCATGTATGTGTAGCCACCACTCTCTAGTATTTCTAGGATTTTTGCCTCATGTGAGGTTGAAGCAAATACGCTAAGGCTTAACAGTAATATTGTAAGTATATATTTCATTTATGTCCTTTGTAATTGAAATTATTTGTATTCAACTTTAGCAGATTTTTTAAGTTCTTTGATGAGAGTAAGCATTTTTTTCTCTAACTTATCAGCCATTATTTTTTGTTTTATTTCAACTTCTACTTGAGATAATTTGATCGTACCTTTGTCTTTTTTATCTTCGAGGTAAATTACATGGTATCCGTATTGCGTTTTGACAGGATTGAGTGTAATCGCATTTTTCTTAAGTGAAGAAACTGCTTTTCCGAATTCGGCAACCATTTTGTTTGATGAGAACCAACCTAAATTACCACCATCTTTTGAAGAAGGGCCTGTTGAGTTTTTCTTTGCTAATGCAATAAATGTATTTTTTAATTGCTTAGACTTTTTTAATTCATTAATAAGTTCAACTGCTTTTTTCTTTGTTTTAACTAAAATATGTCTTGCTCTATATTGAGCAGGCTCAATAAATAAGTAACTGTTTTTAGTGTAGAAGTCTTTTATCTCGTTAGTTGAAACTTTTATTTTTTTAATTCCATTTTTTAAAAATACTTGTAAGGCAATATTTCCTTTGACCTTATCTAGTTTTTCAAGATACTCTGGACTTTTTATTGCATCTGATTTTAAAGCATATTGACTTAATAATTTTTGTTCAATAATCTTATTTCCAATCTCTTTTTGTTGTTTTTTATTAAGAGAACTAAAATCAATATTTTGATTTTTTAAAGAAATTACAACTTGGTTTTTCGTTATTATCTCGCCATTTACTACGGCATAAGTATCAGTATTGGCTAAACTTAAAGTTGCAGCCATACTCATTGCTAGGAGGGTGTTTTGTATTCGTTTCATATATATCCTTTTTTTTGTGTTTGTTACTCAGGTTTTTGTGGTGAAAAGTCAATGCCGGTTACAGAAAGCACATCGTTGTACTGGTCTGTTCTTTGAACTTGTTTCATGATTTCAACAGGTCTATCTTGTTTAAAGAGAGTCTCTCTTATCACTTTAGAATGTTTGTCGTACCATTTTTGTAAGCCTTCTTTATAGTTATTTATATAGTTAACTTTTGTATAAAGGTTTCCATCATCTGTATACTCTTTTTGGAGGCCATTTTTTTTACCTTTAGTATAGTTTACCTCTTGTGCAAGTGTCCCAGTACTAAAATATTCTTTTTGAATGCCTTCTTTTAAGTCATTTACATACGTTACTGTATGTTTAACTTGTTTATTAGGATAAAAAGATTTTTCTTCACCTGTAATTTTTCCAAGCTTATAATAAATTTCAGATAATTTATTACCTTCTTTATCAAACCATTCTAAGATTCCATCTCTTTTATCCTCGATATAGTTCACTTGATACGCCATACGACCCATTTGATAATATACTTTTTCTATACCATTTTTGATTCCTACTTTAATGTCCGTATTTGTACCATCAATATAATTTGTTTCCTTTTTCACTTCACCAGTATCAAAGTTTGTAATAACTAGTTCTGCATTAAGCGAAGCAGTTGCAAGGGAAACGAGAAGTGCACCTTTAAAATATTTATTCATCTTATGTCCTTAAATGGGGGAGTTTGATTATTTTCTTATGAGCGTTTATTATAGTAAAAATATAACAATATATAGTTTTATTAGAATAAAAAATAGAAATTTTTTCCCTCAAGAGGGAAAAAATTAAGGAATGTTACTTCCAACCTTTTTCTACAATATTTGCAGATTTGTGGTACGGATATTTTTCAGTTAACTCTTTAACAGATAGTTTTTGATCACCATCTCTCATAAAGTGAGCTAAAGTTACCGATGCCCAATAATCGTTTGCATATTGTGTATCTTTAAGTTGTAAAGGAACACCTTTTTTATTTACTGTATGACATGCAGCACAAGTAACAGGACCAGCATATTCACCATCTGGAGAATACTGAAGAGCTTGTTCGTGTGTAGTTGAGTCAACAGAATGTTCTTTACCATCATATCTACTTGAATATAACCCGTGAGTTGATTCATGACATGATTGACACGCTATGTTTCCATGCGCTTTTGAGTATCTATATAAAGAGTACTTGTTAGGTAAATCAATTGGGAAGTATTTACCACCAGTTTCACTCTCAACAAATGGAGCTAAGTGACAATCCGCACAATGAGGCTCAGCAGCAGATAACCACCAGTCATTACCACCAGATGCTGCGATATATGGAACTTCTCCACCAGTTGGGTGGTTCCATGGTTTAAGATCTAATTTGCCATCTTTACCAACGTTCTTAACAAGAACAGCAGATTTATGATCAGAATAGTAACTTAATACTTCGTTATCACCAGTTGATTTAGGGTCAGCAATTGCAGCAAATTTCTTTGCATCTCCGCCAGCTAGTTCAGCAATAATTTCTTTCATAGTTTTGTTTCTTAAAGTTTTACCTTCTTGAGTACTATCATGTAAGATATTATCGTAGTTTTGCATACCTTGCGCAACTTTAGTGTGACAGTTTGTACAATATAGTCCTCTAAGTTCACCAGCATCTTTACCATGCTCATCTTTAGTAGCTACATTTTCTAGCTGCCAAGAACCATATGCATTTAAGAAGAAAGGTGGTTTAGCATCAGGATTTGAGTGCGCGTCACGACGTACATAACAACCACCACCAGAAGTTCTGATATCTGATTTAGCAAATCTACCTTCACCGTATCTGTCTGTAACTCTAAATGGATTAGAATCATCATTCATATTAGGATTTTGGAAGTGTGTAGGGTGACATGATTGACACGCTTGAGAACGACCAGCAGCATCTGGCATTGGAACCATTGCAAGGTGAAAACTATGAATCGCTTCAGAAAGTGGTTTAGCTTTTACAGCTTTATAACCAGATGCAGTAGGACGAGGCTCTTGTAAGTTTCCAGAAACATTGTCACCATGACAGTCAGCACAGTTAACTAAACCAGTTTTACCAAGTCTATTTCCAGATGCATTATCTCTGTAATCTTGCATAAATGTAGTACCATGATGTGAATCATGTAATGAAAGAATGTTGATTGAAGATTCAGCAAGTCTTGCCATATATTCACTTTCATCTGGATATGTTTTCCAGTATTTGTATTCTCTATCACTTGCTGTGATACCTTCATCTCTAGCCATTTGTGCAGCTTTACCATTTCTAGAGTGACAAGCATAACAGTTAGGAATATCTACAGGATTTGTACCAAAGTAAGATACTGCATGACCTGTTTTATTTTTTTTCGCTTTACCGCTTCTATCATGTAATTCTACAGTAGAGTATTGGAAAGGTTGGAAATCTTTTTCAGTAACTGAACGGATAGAACCTTTTCTTGTAGAATCATTAAATGCAGTTAATGGAAGACCTAATGCATCCCAAATATGAGAAGCAGTAAGTACTAGCTTAACATTTTTAACAGCAGGAACAAGAGTGTCAGTCATAACAATACTTCCACCATGTTTACCAGCATAGTCTAAGTAACCACCAGACATTGGTTTTCCAGAAGGACCACAATCAATATTTACAGGAATTTGACGACCTATACGAAGACGGTCTTTATCTGTTGCGCCACTAGGGATTGTACCTTCTAAATCTTTATAGATAAAAAGGTGTGTCCAAACGTAGTTTGCAACATTGTCGCCCGGAGAATCAAAGTGACCATCTCCATCTGCATCTTTTGGTACAGACCAGTACTTCATTTTGTTACCTTCACTGTATGCGTTGTCTTTAGTATAATAATAAAGTTTCACATCATCAGCAGGTGATAAAAGTTTTGGCGTTTTTCCATTTTGACCACTTTGTATAGCTTGGGCTTGAATTGAGTTATATGGTGGAATTACACAACAGTAACTCATTTCAAAACCAACACAGTGCATACCGAGTTCGTAGTTTACAAAAACATTGTAAGCATTTTTTGGTTCATAACCAACTACTCTTTGTCCATCTACAACTTTTACAAACTTTTGAAGTTTGGTAAGTTTAAATGGAGGATTTTTGTCATAAGCAAGCGCAGACGTTGCACTCACAACCATAAAAGCAATACTAGCAGCAACTGATAGTAGTAATTTACTTTTCATTTTTTCCCCTTTTTTTCTTAATGTTCGAACATACGCATTATTACATGAAATTATTTAAGCCAAGTTTAATTTAAAGATAAATATAAAATTTTCCAATATTGAATAAGAAGGGATTTATTTAAGCAGGAGAAACACCAAAAATTCGAGAGAAGAAGAACTCAAAAAGAAATGCAATTGCTATAAAACTTATAAAAATAATAATAGCATGTGGATTATACTTAAAAGTATAGATGAGTAATGTAAAAAGAGCTAAACTACTCATAATAAAGGCACTTAAAACAATACTTGCTTTTGCTTTAATGATTGCTCTAAGTTTAAATGCTGCAAGGTTAACCAAAGCAAATATAAGTAAAAAACCAGCACTAGCAATAATCGCAATTTCACTCAAAGAGATACTATTTGCAATTATTAAGCTTAAAATAGTAGTTACAACAACACCTATATCTGGTATGTCACGTTGCACATGCTGTAGTTTTTTAGGTAATTCTCTTTCTTTAGCAAGAAAAACTCCTAATCGTGCATTGCCGTATATTGTTGCATTTATAGCTGAAAAAGTAGATAAGAGTGCTGCTATAGCTACAAGACTAAAGCCTATTTCTCCTAAAGCTGGTTTTGCTGCCAGTGCTAGGGCATATTCCTTCGCTTCTAAGAGTTGACTTTCATTCACAGTACCAACAACAACTAAAGATATTAAAATATATAAAAGTATTACAATAATTACAGATGCATAAAAAGCACGAGGAAGATTGATAGTGGGATTTTTTATCTCTTGGGCTGAATTAGCTATAAGTTCAAAGCCTTCATAGGCTACAAAGATTATCATTCCAGCAGTTATTACTCCAAGTCCTTGATTTAATGATGGTAACGCTAATCGGGTAGTATCTATATATGGTATACCAGAAACAATCACAAGCGCTAAAAGAGCTAACTTTATGACTACAATTGTAGTTTCTGACTGTGTAACTATTTTAGAGCTTATAAGATTCAAAACAGCAGGTAAAATAATAGCAAGAGAAATAAGTATATGATGGAGTAACGAAGAAGTATTTGTAAAAAAAGTTGCGCCATACGAAGCAAAAGCAGTGGCATATAAAGAGATTGTAACTAAATAACTTAGCCATAGCATAATGTTAATGGCACTTGAAAAAAGATTATTTCCAAAAGCATTGGTAATAAAAACAACTGTCCCAGCACTATTTTGGTAACAAACAGATAACTTAGCATAGGAATACGCTGTTAATAAAGCTACCAATCCTGCTAGTAAAAAAGCAATGGCTGTAGCACTATGTGCTAAAGAAACAGCTTCTCCAAGTACAGCGAAGATACCGCCACCTACCATGCCTCCTATTCCTATTGAGATTGCACCGAGTAAACCGATTTTTCTACTGCTATCGTTCATTACACTCCTTTTTCTACAAGCTTTTTAGGTAGTAAAAGTAAGTCCACAGCTCTAAAAATGATTAAAACGATACCTACAGAACCTATAACTATCGCTACTTCACTAAAAGGGGGCATGAAAAATATAACATTTTTCACCTCATCATATTCAAAGTATTTCTCAAATCCTACACCAAATCTATCACTCATTGGGTAAGCATTTCCACCATACACAAAAACAATTTTTCCTAAAAATGTTCCTAATATAATAGAAAATGCAGCTGTTATTTTAAAATAAATATTCATATAATGTTTAAAGAGTAATGCAAGAGGTAGTAAAACTGCTAAAAATACATAGAGATAAAACCAGTACTTAAAATCACCAAAAAGAATAATTTCAGCCCATTTCTTATCAATAAAAAGATAAGAAACAGCTTCATAAATTCCTAAAGCTAGAACAAAGTATAAGGTAGCTCTTTCAATGATATACCGCAACATAAAATTTCCTTTATTGAGGTAAACATAAAGGCTCATAATAGCTAAAGACGAAGTGAAAGATGAAACAACAAAATAAAGTGGTAGTAAAGGGTAGGTTGTCCATAAATGTCGTGCCGAATTCATGTCAAATAATTTTGCTTGTACATAAAATTCTATTACTTCTACAAGTAAACTCAGAATTATAATTGCGTAAGCGATTTTTTTAATCCAAGCATCTTTATGGCTAAGAACAAGATAAATCTCTAGTATAACGAGAGGTACATATACTGTATATAAAGGTAGCATTAGCCACATGCCAGAACTAAACTGAGGGGAGAGGAGCATCGAGAGCAGGTTTAGAACATTTAAGTCAACTAAAATAGTTACTAAACCCGCAATAACCATCGCTAGACCTAAGCTAAGAAATGCGGCTGCCATATTTTTAATCTCTTTATTTTCTAAAAGTTCACCAATAGCTACAATAAATATAATTCCAGAACCAACATAAACCATATATATATAATTTACAATATACAGTGACCAAGGAGCTTCTCGTTTAACCTCTCCTCCATTACCAAATACCGCTTCTTTCATCGCCTCTGCTACTGCTCGACTTCCTGGAAAAAGCCCTGCATCTGCTGCAGTTGCAGAAAGAAGAAAGTAACGCTCATACACCATTTCAACAACACCGAAAAAAAATAAGGCTAAAAAAACATAAGAAATAAGCATTACTTTATCTAAAAAGAATTCTTTGTATGTTAGTTTGTTTACCTCTAAAGTATTACGGTTTTCCACTGTGGTTTCCTTTTAGCTTTTGCAGCTTCGATAATAGGTTTATATTCATCCCATGTATATATATTTGTATCAGGACTTACAGAATTCATAGCAAAATAATCATCATGTTCAGGAAGAAGGTAAAAAAGTTTAGGTACAGTTTTTTCTTCTTCTTTTAATACATAAAATTTCCTCTTTTTTAGAAGTTGTACTAAATCAGATTCTTCATCATCTATGTCTCCTAGTAAACGTACTTTAGTGGGACACGTTGCTTGGCATGCAGTAGTCATTTCACCATGAACAAGTCGTGTTTCATAGCAAAAGCTACATTTATCTACTGCAACATGCGTATCATCGACAAAACGAGCATCATAAGGACATGCTTCCATGCATCCCTTACATAGTATACATGTATCTTTATCGGTCATAACAAGTCCACCTAGGGCAAAGTAACTCGCTCCCGTTGGACAAACATCTACGCATGGTGCGTCAAGACAATGGTTACATTGTGATGGGTGCAGACTAATAAAGGGCTGTCCAAATATACTTGTTTCTACTTGAGAAACCCATATTCGTTGTTTGTCCGCTCCGAGTTGCACCCCATTTTCTTCTTTACAGGCAACTTCACAGGCCTTACAGTCTATGCAGCTTTGATAATCTAATGACATTGCAAAATTCATATTTAAACCTTTGTTACTTCTACAACAGTTTCATGCATTGCGGCACTTCCAAAAACTGTTTCTACATGATCTTCTATTATCATGTTATCACTTGCACCATTTCTATAACCAAATGTAAGACCCGTTGACTCTGAGCCAAAACCATGTACATAAAATACTACATCTTTAATAATTTTAATCGTAGGATACGCCTTAATGCGAACAGCACCGATAGAACTTTTAACCTCAACCCAATCTCCATGAGAAATGCCCTTTAGCTCTGCTTGTTCTTTGTTTATCCACAAATAATTTTCTCGCATTACATCAAGTAGCATAATATTGTTTGATGTAGCATTTTGTGTTTGTTGGGCATGACGACCTGTTACAAACTTAAATTTTCCCTTTTGTACTTCAAAGTAAAGTTCTTCACGCCATTGTGGCATAGTGTCAACACCTTTGAGTGCTAGGTTAGGTAAGCAACATTCCACTTTTCCTGAACCAGTTGAGAGATTTTTCTTTAAAGAAGCCATTGCTTTTTCATCTACACAGCTATCAAGTGCTTCTGTTTTTTCTTTTGATGGACGAGAATAATACTTTTTATCTTCTGGATAATACTGGTACTCATTCATATTTATCTTTTTAAAATATGTGTCCATATGGGGGTAAAAAACACCTTTTTCTTTTAAAGTATGATACGCTTCTTCTCCATATGTTTCAACTACACGCTCTTTATTTATTTCTTCTTGTGTGTGCTCATACGCAAGGTTAAGATTAAACATATCTTCTTCATAAACATCTTCTCTTCCACGCTCTGCAACTTCTGCTCGTAAGTCAGCGTCATACTCGAGTGTTATGTCAAACAAAGGTTCGGAAACTTTTTTTGCTAAACCTTTTAAAATATCAAAAACAGCACGTGTCTCATACATAGGTTCTATAACTTTATTACGAAGTACAATAGCCGGTTCAATTCCTGCAAACGATTTAACAGGGTCTTCTCTCTCTAAATAATTACACTCAGGCAAAATAACATCTGACATCATGACAGTGTCGCTTGGCATTGTGTCAATGGTTACTACAAGTTCAAGGTTTTCAAACATTTTTCTTGTTTTTGTAATATTTGGAACGCTTTGCATTGGGTTATGTTTATACACAAACATTCCCCGAACAGGATACGGTGTTTTTTTCTCAGCTATTAAATTTCTAAAGCCAATCCATGTACCATTTGGTCCTACATAGCTTGCTTCATTTTTATCTATTCTTGGTTTATTTCCTGAATAAAGTGGCACTTCAACAATATGCGCATCGAGTTCTAATTTTTTGCCAAAGATAATACCACCTTTAATATCAATACCACCACCAAGAGCAGTAAAAATTGCCTGTGCACGTCGAAGCTGGAAGTCTTGCTTACTCCAAGCAGTACGTCTTCCTTGGTAATAAATAGCACGAGGAGCATTCGCCATAAAGTCTCGTGCTATTGTAAAAATGTCATTTGCATCAATACCTGTGATTTTTGAAGCCCACGCAGGGGTATAGTTATGACTTAAAATATGTTCTTTATATTTTTCAAAACCATTTATATTTTTAGCTGCAAATTCTTTATTATATAAGACTTCGTGAATTACAACATGTGTAAGAGCTAAAACAAAGGCTAAGTCTGTTCCTACTTTTATACCTAACCATTTGTCTGCATGTTGCGCTGTATTTGTGAAGCGAGGGTCCAGTACTATAAGCTTGAGCCCACGTCCTCTTGTTCTTTTAAACATATCCATAGTGTCAGGAGTTAAAATGGCTTCTGCACGGTTTGCACCAGCCATAATTACATAGCGAGCGTTTTCTAAGTCGGCTTTTCCGTAGCCACCTATAGTGAGGGCGTACCCAGAGATAGTTGTTTGTAAACAAATAGAAGCATGGTTTACAAAGTTTGTAGACCCAAATAAACCACCCATAAAATCTTTATAAGTATGTTCACCCATCCCCTCACCAGCACAGTAAGCAATAGTCGAACGGTTGTTTTTTTCTTCGTGTAAAATTTGCTTAAAACCTTTAAACTTGTCTGTACCGTTTAAAATTGCCTCATACGCTTCGTCCCATGTAACACGTTTAAATTCACCTGAGCCTTTTTCACCTATGCGAATCATAGGATATTTTAATCTATCTGGATCATACAGAGCATGAATTCCTGCGTCACCACGAGCACAAAGCATATTTTTCGACTTTGGAAACAAAGGATTTGGATCAAGTTTTTTAACTATTCCATTATCAACTGTAGCAAAAGCAGCACAACGGTTTACGCACATCTCGCATAGAGTTGCAATAGTCTGCTTACTTAAATGTTGTTTTTTTTCTTTTGCTAAAAGAGTTGGAACTGTGGAGACAGCACTCGCACCAAAAATACTTAACGCAACCGAGCCTTGAAGAAATTTTCTTCGAGATAGTTCAACTTTCATAGGTCCTCCTCTATTTTTTGTATTACTCTAACAAATAGTTCATGTGATATCTATGCCATAATGCATCTAATTATTTCAAATAAGTTATTATTAAATATATTATATCCAATGAGAACTAATATATAAAACAAAAATTTGAGATACAATTTCATACTTAAAAAGAAGAAGGTGAAAAAATGGAAGACAATAATTATAATAATGAGATGATAGCTGCCTTTATAGACAAAGAAGAAAAATCACTTTGGTACCAACTTGCATTTGAAAAGTTTAACATTAATGGGGTAGATACTATGCAATGGAACTGGTCATGGTGGGCTTTTGGTGGAGGATTTCTTTATCTATTATTTAGAAAGCAATACATCGCTTCTTTCGTTCTTTTTATAATCTCTATGACTTTAGGAATGATTCCTTTTGTTGGTTTTGGTCTTGCTATATTGTCCGGTGGTTATGCTTCTTACTTTGTATATAAAGGCTATAAAAGCAAACGTGCTGAAGTAGAATCACATGTTCAAGACACACAAATGAGAATAGACACAATGCGACAGGTTGGTGGTTATCATCAATGGGTAGTATGGGTGTATGCACTTTTTGTAACGTTTGCAATGTTTGGCTTTGTCGCAATGATACTGATACCATCAATGGCATTTGCTTCATAAATTAATGTTACTTTATATACACATTCCCTTTTGTGATTCTAAGTGCTCTTACTGTTCTTTTAATTCTTATGTAGATAAGTTTCATCTCAAAGAGGCCTATATGCAAGCTCTCCTTGTGCAGCTAAAATATGAACTAGAAAGGTTTCGTGCGAGTGAGAAAAGTATTGAATCTGTATTTATTGGAGGGGGAACTCCCTCTACTGTTGCGCCAGAACTTTATGAACCTCTTTTTAAGATGCTTCAAAAGTACCTCTCTGCAAATATAGAAATTACAAGTGAAGCAAACCCCAACAGTGCAACAAAAGAATGGCTTCGTGGCATGTGGAAGTTAGGTGTAAACCGTATTAGCTTTGGTGTACAGAGTTTTAATAACGACAAACTCAAGATTCTTAACCGTGCACATTCTCCAGAAGATGCAATAGAGGCCATTAAAAGTGCGAAAGAAATTGGTTTTGTAAACCTTTCACTTGATTTAATTTATGCAACATTAGGTGATTCTAAAGCATTACTCAAACATGATATACAAACTGCCTTTACCCTTCCTATAAACCACATAAGTGCGTATGCTTTAACTATAGAAGAGGGAACACCCTTTGAGAAAAAACCTCATATGGCAAAAGAAACATTAGACATTACCACATGGATTTTTGAAGAGATTCAAAAGCATGGATTTACCCAATACGAAATTAGTAACTTTGGGACATATCAAAGTCAGCATAACCTTGGATACTGGCAGTATAAAAACTACATTGGGCTTGGTTCAGGAGCGGTTGGAAGTTTAGACCAAGTAAGGCTCTATCCAACTTCTAATGTAGAAAATTATATAAAAAATCCCATGGATATTAAAAGTGAAGTATTAACACAAGAAGATATAAAAATCGAAAAAATATTCTTAGGGTTTCGCTCCATCGTAGGTGTACATCAAAATATTTTAAATAAAGAAGAATTAAAACGTGCGCAACTTCTTTATACAGAGAAAAAACTTTCACATAAAGATGATGTATTTTATAATGTAGACTACCTTCTAGCAGATGAAATCACACTCTTTATATCTTCTTAAAAAGTAATATGTGAAGAAAGTTCTTTTAAATGTACTCTATTATATAATGACAAAATTAAATTTTTTAGGAAGTGCAATGAGTAGAGGTATTTTAGACATAGTTAAACCAGGGGTTCTTTTTGGAGATGATATTCAAAAGGTTTATGATTTCGCAAAAAAAGAAGGATTCGCAATTCCTGCTGTAAATGTAGTAGGAACTGATTCTGTAAATGCTATTTTAGAAGCGGCTGCTACTGTTAACTCTCCTGTTATTATTCAGTTTAGCAATGGTGGAGCTTCGTATTATGCTGGAAAAGGCTTATCGAATGAAAATGAAAAAGCCGCAATTATTGGTGCTGTAAGTGGAGCAATCCATACGCATATGATGGCTGAGGCTTATGGTGTGGCTGTGATTTTGCACACAGACCATGCTGCTAAAAAACTTCTTCCTTGGATAGACGCACTTTTAGAAGCTGGTGAAGCGTATTTTGAGTCACAAGGGAAGCCTTTATACTCTTCTCACATGTTAGACTTATCAGAAGAATCACTTTTAGAAAATATTTCCACATGTAAAGCTTACTTTGAGCGTATGAATAAAATCGGCATGAGCATAGAAATAGAGTTAGGTTGTACAGGTGGAGAAGAAGATGGTGTTGATAATACTGAAATGGACAACTCGCTTCTTTATACGCAACCAGAAGATGTAGCCTATGCCTATGAAGAATTAAATAAAATTTCAGAACATTTTACAATAGCTGCATCCTTTGGAAATGTTCATGGTGTATATAAGCCAGGTAATGTTTCGCTTACTCCTAAAATCTTAGATAATTCTCAAAAATATATTCAAGAAAAGTTTAATACGGCCGAAAAACCTGTAAACTTTGTTTTCCATGGTGGTTCTGGATCGAAACCATGTGAAATCACTGAAGCTATTGGCTATGGTGTTATTAAAATGAATATTGATACAGATACACAATGGGCTACATGGGTAGGCGTAAAAGACTACTATGAAAAAAACAAAGAGTACATGCAAGGTCAAATCGGAAATCCAGACGGTGAAGATAAACCTAACAAAAAGTATTATGACCCTAGAAAATGGTTACGGGATGGTCAAAAAACTCTTGTTGCTCGTGTAGAAGTTGCATATAGAGATTTAAATGGACTCGATAGAAACTAAGAGTTTATCTCTTAGTTTTATATATATCTTCAATACTTTGAAGGTTCGGATTCTTTATATAGTACCCATTGAGGAGCTGATTGAGCTTGTTTTGGTTAAAGCGCCAAAAATGTTTTGCATCAAAATTTTCATCTTTCTTTACACTTTCAAATAACTCATTTTCACTTGGACTATTCTCTGCATTTTGAATAGTCCTGATAACAAGGGCTATGAGTTCTTCTTGTGACTCCTTTGTTGTATCATCATCTTCAAGTTCTTTGTTTGGTAAAAAAGCATATATTTTCCACATGCTAAGACCAAATGAGAGCATAAAAAATATGAGCATCCATGTTGTAGTATCGAGTTCCATTTTTTGCCTTTTACGCTATTTAATTTCATGAGAGTGATTATATTATAATAATTTTGATAAAATTCTATTTAAAAGAAGTCTATAGGACAAATAATGAATGATAAAGTATTTTCAAAACCAATAAAAAAACAGTTTGAATTTGATGAAGAAGTTGCTGCTGTTTTTGATGATATGCTACAAAGAAGTGTCCCTTTTTATAAAGAAAGTCAAAAAATAACAGAATTTTTTGCTTTAAAACATTTAACAGAGAACGGAAAACTTTATGATTTAGGGTGTTCAACTGCTTCTATACTTCTTACTATACACCGTAAACTTGAAGTTGAGGCTAGTCTTATAGGCCTCGATAATTCAGAAGCAATGCTCGAACAAGCAAGACGTAAGTGTGAAGCGTACGGTGCCCCAATTATAGTGCAGAATGCAGATATTTTAGAATATGCGTATGAAGAAGCGGATGTTTTTATTAGTAACTATACCTTGCAGTTTATTCGCCCATTAGTACGAGAAGAGTTAGTAAAAAAAATAGCAAATGCACTCAAACAAGAGGGTGTTTTTTTATTTAGCGAAAAGGTGATTTCCCATCATTCAAAATTAAACAAAGACTTAATAGAATGTTATTATGACTTTAAAAAAGAACAAGGATACTCTGAATATGAAATTATGCAAAAAAGAGAAGCCTTAGAAAACGTACTTGTACCTTATAGCGAAGAGGAAAATATAACAATGGCAAAAAACTGTGGTTTTTCTCATTGTGAAGTTATCTTTAGGTGGGCAAATTTCTGTACATTTATAGCTGTAAAATAAATATGGCTACCAAACGTTAGGCTTTGGCGGTAGTTTTTTCTCAGGTTTAGGGTCTCGTAATAAAAGGAAATCTATGCTTTTATCAAGAGCTTTTTTGGTGTCCTTTTTAACATCTGTATATAAATAGGTATCTTTATCATTACAATCTTTATGATAATATCCTTGGAGGTCATAGTACTCGGTACAGTCGTTGTAGTAGTTAAGAGAGAGACCTCTTTCGTTCATACACGATGTAAAAAGAAAAAGAGAAGGTAGTAAAAAATATTTAATCAAAATAGCTCCAGTTAGACTTTAAAAGTTTTTGTTGTTCTACAGAATTCAGTTAAAAAGCACTCTTCGCATTTTGGATTTTTAGCTGTACAAATATAACGTCCAAAAAGTACCATGCCTTGATGTAATGCATGTAAGTCATTTTTAAATTTTCTAACAAGTGTAGCTTCTGTTTTACTAGCAGTTTTATCATCACTCAGACCTAACCTATGCGCTACTCGAAAAACATGTGTATCTACGGCCATAAGATTTGCTCCCGTATATTCTATCATGACGACATTTGCTGTTTTTTGTCCTACTCCTGCTAATGTTTGTAAATCTTTTTCATTCATTGGAATTGCACCATTATAAATTTCTACAACTCTTTGCGCCATTAAAATGATGTTTTTAGCCTTGTTATTAAAGAATGAGCAAGAATTAATAAAACTTTTCACATCGTTTATATCTGCTTGGGCTAAAAGCTGAGGTGTAGGGTATTTTAAAAACAGAGGAGGAGTGATTATATTTACTCGTTTGTCAGTACACTGTGCCGAGAGTGCTACAGCAATGACAAGTTCATAAGCATTTTTATATGTAAGCTCTGTGACCGCATCATCATAACGTTCTATAAAAAGTTGGTGTATTTCTAAAATTTCTTTTTTTGTTGCTTTTTTCATTGTTTGTATTTTAGCATACTAATTATTTAGGGTGACTTATTTAAGCTGTTTAATAAGTATTAACATAACTAAAATATACTTTTAGAAATTTAGATAAAAGAACTCTAGGAGAAACTTTATATGAAAATTTCTACAAAAATTATTTCGACAATGCTTTTAACGACATCGATCCTTGTGGCAGATGTACTTGTGACAGTAAATGGGACTGAAATAACAAGAAAAGATGTTGATAGTGCTTTAATGAATGCAACACAGGGTAGATTTAATCAGGTTCCAGCTGATAAACAAATAGAATTTAGAAGACAAGTTCTTGAGCAACTTGTAGCCAAAGAACTCATTTATGGCGATGCTGTAAAAACTGGTGTTATGAAATCAAAAGAATTTAAAGCAGAATATCTTAAAGTTCTAGACAAGGTTAAAAAAGAATTAGCAATTCAAGTTTGGCAAAAGAAGCAATTAGATAAAGTGAAAATATCATCACGAAAAGTAAAAAAATATTACGAAAAAAATAAAGAAGAATTTAAACAAAAAGAAAGTGTACATGCACGTCATATTTTAGTTAAAACAGAAAATGAAGCAAAGGCTTTACTTGATGAATTACAATCACTTAAAGGGAAAGAACTTGCAACTAAGTTTATTGACTTAGCAAGAGAAAAATCTGTTGGACCAAGTGGACCGCAAGGTGGAGATTTAGGTTATTTTGCACAGGGTCAAATGGTTCCAGAATTTGATAATAAAGTTTTCAATATGAAAAAAGGTACAATCTCGGATGCTGTTAAAACACAATTTGGTTTTCATATTATTTACCTAGAAGACAAGAAAAAAGAAATGACAGCAGCATTCAGTGATGTTAAAGTATTTATAGAAGACCGTTTAAAAATGGAAAAATTTAAAATTTCTATGGCAGAAACAATGAAAAGTCTTCAAAGCAAAGCTACTATAAAATAGTCCACATGTTACCTTCTCCCATCTCTCATATAGAGTTAGAGGGAAGGAAACTTTATGTTAAAAGAGATGATTTGATAGATCCTTTTTTAGCAGGAAATAAATTTCGTAAATTTTATTCTCTTCTTCAAACTCCTAGTGAAAAATATACTACCCTTATTTCTTATGGTGGAACACAATCAAATGCAATGCTCGCTCTAGCTTCTCTCTGTCAGAAAAAAAAATGGAAATTTATTTATTATTCAAAACCACTTAGCAAAGTTCAAAAAGAGGAAAATGAAGGTAATTTATTTGAATCGATTCAACTTGGAATGGAGCATATTATTATTGAATATGAACTTTATAGAGATTTTATTGCATCGCTTCGCGTTACAATAGATGAATCAACATTTATTATTGACCAAGGTGGTGCAGATATTTTAGCGAAAGAGGGCATACGTATATTAGCAGATGAAATTCGAAATAATGACTTAGGTATTAAATCTTTAGCTTTACCATCAGGAACAGGTACAACTGCCTTGTTCTTAGCTGTAGCCCTACCTGAGTATAAAGTATACACTACTGCTGTTATTGGCGATGCATGTTATTTAAGGGTGCAAATGCAAGCTTTAAATAGTATCCCTAAAAATTTAATTATTCTTGAAAATACACAGAAATATCCTTTTGGAAAACCGCAGAGTATCTTTTTAAATATATATGAAAAATTCTTGGCATGTGGGATTGAGTTTGATTTACTTTATGCACCTCTCATGTGGAAAAACTTGTTAGAAAGTGTTCCTGAAAAATTTATATACATCCATAGTGGAGGGGTTAGTGGCAATAAAAGCATGCTAAAAAGGTATGCATTGTAGCATGCATGTTTAAGGAACTAAGACACAAAGGTCTTAGTCAATAAATGTTACATTATCCTCAAGTTTAGCACGTGTAGGTTGGTAGCTGTTAATTTTAGAAGTGTCATCTGCATAGCCTAGTACTACGCTGTAAAGAAGTGCAAGGTTATCTGGTGTATCTAAAACTTTTGCTACAACTTTTCCAAACTCAGTAGTAGAACCTTGTGGACAGGAGTCAATTCCAAATTCTTGTGCAGCTAGCATGATACTTTGCATATACGCTCCACAGTCAATGAAAGCACCTTGTGAGCCATCTATATTTGATTTATCTGTAAAAACAAATACAACTGTTTGTGCTCCAAACCATCGAAAATTATCATGCCACATTTGTAAACGTGTTGCATCATCTTTTCTATCTACTTCCATAAGCTTGTAAAGACCAGAACCTGTAACTATACGTCTTTTTTTATAAGGGTTTACCCATTTAACAGGATAGTATTGTATAAATTGGTCATGCATGAGACCTTCATTCATACGTGCAATAATTGCATCCCCAACATTTGTAAGTGTTTCCTTATTGCTGATTACAATGCTTTTCCAAGGTTGCATATTCGCCCCACTTGGTGTCATAGCCGCAGCATTTAGAATCTTTTCTAATATATCTTTTGGTATTTTCTTATCAATATATGCTCTTTTTGAAGAACGATTTTCTAAGGCTTCTAAAACTGTTGGCATTATGTAATCCTAAAAATTATTTTAAGTGATTATAACATAGGATTTATATTATAAAGTTAAAATTAGATATGAATCTAACTCACTCACTATACTTGACACTAAGTGACTCAATGTGATATAATGCCTTATATCAAAAATAAAAAGGAAAATTATGAACAATATATTTGAAAAACTAACACATAATATGACACAGGCAATAGAGTCAGCCTTATCGCTTGCATTACATAATAAAAATCAAGAAGTAGAAGTAATCCATTTTTTATGGGCATTACTTACAAATTCAGACTCTATTTTAAATCAAATGTTTACTAAAATGCATAGTGACAAAACTGCCATTGAACTTGATATAAAGAGTATAACAAGTACCTTACCTGTTTCTTCAAATGTTTCAAAAGAGAGTATTCGCTTGTCTAAAAGTTTTGTAGAATCTTTGGAATATGGAGCAGGGTTGATGACTAAAAAAGGCGATTCTTATTTAGCAGTTGACACGTATATACTTGCGACAATAAAAAATGATGTTTTTTCTTCTATTTTATCTAAATATATAGATATACCAGAGCTTATAAAAAATATAGAAGCTTCTCGAGGTGGGGTAAAGATACAAACACAAAGTGGCGATGAAACTTTAGAATCTTTGGCAAAATATGGTGTAGATTTAACAAGTGAAGCAAGTGAAGGAAAACTATCACCGGTAATTGGTAGAGATGAAGAAATAACACGAATGATGCAAATACTCATTCGTAAAACAAAAAACAATCCTATGCTTTTAGGTGAACCAGGTGTTGGTAAAACAGCATTAGTAGAAGGTTTAGCACAAAGAATCCATGATGGAAAAGTTCCAACTTCTTTGAAAAACAAACGCGTAGTAGCGCTTGACATGTCAGCATTAATCGCTGGTGCAAAATACAGAGGTGAATTTGAAGACAGACTCAAAGCAGTTATTGATGAAGTAAAAGAAAATGGAAAAATCATTTTATTTATTGATGAGATTCATACTATTGTAGGTGCGGGAGCGAGTGAGGGAAGTATGGATGCTGCAAATATTTTAAAACCAGCCCTTGCTCGCGGTGAACTGCATACTATTGGTGCAACAACATTGAAAGAATATAGAAAATATTTTGAAAAAGATACAGCACTTCAAAGACGATTCTTAGCAATTAACCTTGATGAGCCAACAGTAAATCAATCTTTGCAAATATTGAGAGGGATAAAAGAGCGTTTAGAAACACATCACAATGTAACAATTACTGATAGTGCTCTCGTAGCAGCAGCACGATTATCTGATAGATATATAGCAGATAGATTTTTACCAGACAAAGCTATAGATTTAATAGATGAAGCTGCGGCTGAGTTAAAAATGCAAATAGAATCTGAGCCAAATGTTTTAAGTGCTGCAAAACGATTAAGTTCAGAGTTGCATGTGGAAACTGAAGCCTTAAAGATGGAGAAAACTGTTTCTAATGAGAAAAGATTAAAAGAAATAGTAAAAGAACTTGCAGATGTTGATGAAGATATACAAGGACTCGAAGCGCAGTTCAATAGTGAAAAAGAAGTATTTGAAAAGATAGCAAGTATTAAAGAAAAAATAGAATTCAAACGTAAAGAAGCACATAACGCTAAGTCGATATCTGATTTTAACCGTGCAGCTGAGATAGAATATGGGGAGATTCCAAAACTACTTGAAGATGAAAAAGCAATTAATAAAAACTGGATAAAACTTCAAGAACAAGGAACATTATTGAAAAATAATGTAGACGAAGAAGCTATAGCGGGGGTTGTGTCACGTTGGACACATATTCCAGTGCGTAAGATGTTACAAGGTGAAAAACAAAGAATTTTACATGTGGAAGATGAGTTAAATAAAGAGGTAATAGGACAAAAAAAAGCTACACATGCAGTAAGTCGTGCAATTAAGAGAAATAAAGCAGGTCTCTCAGATACGAATGCTCCCATAGGTAGCTTTTTATTCCTAGGACCAACCGGAGTCGGAAAAACACAAACGGCAAAGACTTTAGCAAAATTTCTTTTTGATAGTGAAGATTCTATTATACGCATTGATATGAGTGAGTATATGGAAAAACATGCAGTATCTCGTCTTCTTGGTGCAGCTCCTGGATACATAGGCTATGAAGAGGGTGGACAGCTCACTGAAGCCGTAAGACGCAAGCCATACAGTGTAGTTCTTTTTGATGAAATAGAAAAAGCACATCCAGATGTTTTTAATGTACTTTTACAAGTTTTAGATGATGGAAGATTGACAGACAATAAAGGTGTAACTGTTGATTTTTCAAATACAATAATTATTTTAACGTCAAATATAGCGAGTGATCAAATTATAAATAATACTATTTATTCAGAAGAGGTGTTAGAAAAGGTGGTAATGAATGAGTTAAAACAATCATTTAAACCAGAATTTTTGAATAGACTTGATGATATTGTGATTTTTAATGCGCTTAAAAAAGAACAAATCATAGATATAGTAGATATATTTTTTAAAGATATCGCAAGAAAAGTTGAATCACGGGATATAAAAATTATGCTTAATACACAGGCAAAAGAGTATATTGCAGAGGCTGGATTTGACCCTATTTATGGAGCAAGACCATTAAAACGTGCTTTATATGAAATTGTTGAAGACAAATTAGCGGACTTGATTTTAGAAGAAAAGGTCGGTGAGGGCTCTCGGGTAGAGTTTATTGTACAAAACAATGAGGTTCAAGTAAAAATATCTTAATGACCTTTTAAGTAAATATTATGTATTATTTCGAACTTAAAATTATATAAGGATATGTCAAATGAAAAGAACATACCAACCCCATAATACACCTAGAAAAAGAACTCATGGTTTTAGAGCACGTATGGCTACTAAAAATGGTAGAAGAGTTTTAAACCGTCGTAGAGCTAAAGGTCGTAAAAGATTGTCAGTTTAGGCGGATTTGATACACTCAAACTCCATAAAGAGTTTCAGTATGTCTACAAAAAAGGAAAGAACCAACACTCCAGTAGTGTTGTTCTTTTTTTTCTTCCTCAAGAATCAACACATAAAATCGGTTTTACAGCAACTAAGAAAATTGGTAATGCAGTAAAAAGAAACAGAGCCAAAAGAAAACTTCGAGCTCTTTTTTATGAGCACTCACAAAACTTAAAAGATGGTACATATATTTTTGTAGCAAAACAATCAATAATAGATATTTCACATGTAAGCCTAAGAAAAGACTTTAAAAAAGTTATAGCACGCTCCCATGCATTTAAAGAGAGTAACAATGATTAAAATCGCTTTATTGAAGCTTTTATGGGTTTATCAAAAGTTTTTTACTCTTGTTGGTTTTGGTTCATGCCGTTATTATCCGTCTTGCAGTGAATTTGCACGATTAAATTTTGAAAATAATTCAATTTCAAGTGCTTTTTACCACTCTTTGACTAGAATACTACGATGTAATCAATTTTATATAGGTGGAATAGAATATCCACTCTTAGATAAGTTAGAATGTAAGCCAGAAAAACTCAAAATTGATTCTGTAAAATATTGGTTGGTACCAAATAAAAAAAACCGTTATCACATAATAAAAAATTATTCATATAAAGGGTCATCGTGTTAGAAAACATGTCAGCAAACCAAAGATTAATGTTAGCCGTAGCATTATCAATCATTTTTTTTACAGCATATACAGCAATTTTCCCACCAGTGCAACCAACAAGCTCAGAGCTTCAAACGAATTCGGAAGTTAAACTTAAGCCAACGCATAATAATGTACAAGAACAAGTTCAAACCGCAGCAGGACATGCAATATCTGATGCAGATAAAATGGCAGCTATGCAATCAAGTACTATTGTTACCATTACAAATAAAGACTTTACCTTAAAGATAGATACGCTTGGTCGTATTTCCTCTAAAGAATTATTGCAAGAAAAATTTAATGATAAAGAGGGAAACCATGCACAGTTGATTCCAGCGTTTGCAACGAAGCCGCTTTATCTAAGATTTTTAGATGCAAACATAAACAAAGAAGCAACTTCTGTGATTTATACAGCATCCGTGAAAGACATAGCCTTAGGTGATGCACCCCAAAAAGTTATACTTACACAAAAACTTTCTAACCTTACAGTTACAAAAGAGTTAACTTTTTACGCTGATGGTCATTATGATGCAAAAGTTTCTCTTTCAAATAATCAAAGATACTTTATTTATCTAGGACAACGTCCAGAAATTACAGAACAAATGATGACTGTTTCAGGTGCAATGGTTTATGATGGTGATTTAATAACAATTGTTGAAGATGGAGATGCAGAGGGGCGTAAAGCTTTTTCTGGTGTTGCACTGATCTCTGCCTTTGATCAGTACGCTGCAACAATAATGTATGGTTTTGCAAAAGATACAAACATCATAATAGAACGTGACAGAGATGATAATCCCGTTGTGTATTTTGACGGATTACAAACGATGACATTTAATGGTTATGTTGGACAAAAAGAGTATAAAGTTCTTCATAATATTAACCCAATGCTTACACATGCTATTGAATATGGTTGGTTTACTTTTGCTTCTAAGCCATTGTTCGTATTTCTATCATGGCTCCATGGAATTTTTGGAAACTGGGGTTGGTCGATTATTGCGCTTACTTTTACGATTAGAATCATTCTTTATCCTTTAACATACAAGGGTATGATGTCTATGCAGAAAATTAAGAAGATTTCACCAAAAATTAAAGAACTGCAAGCAAAACATAAGGGTGATCCTCAGCGTATGAACAAGGCTGTTATGGATATGTACAAAAAACATAATGCAAATCCATTAGGTGGATGTTTACCAATGCTTATGCAAATCCCTGTGTTTTTTGCTATTTATCGTGTTCTTTTAAATGCAGTTGAACTTCAAGGTGCAGAGTGGATTCTCTGGGTAGATGACCTTTCTCGTATGGATGCGTACTACATTTTACCTATTCTTATGGGTGCTTCAATGTACTACCAACAAAAACTTACGCCAAGTAACTTTACAGATCCTATGCAAGAAAAAGTATTTAAATTTTTACCAGTGATTTTTACATTTTTCTTTCTAACATTTCCTTCAGGTCTTGTTCTTTACTGGTTTGTAAATAATCTATTCTCAATAGGACAACAGTTTATTGTAAATGCTCAGTTTAAAAATGCAACAGATGCAGAAGAAGCCTTAGCAAAAACAAATAAATCAGATAAAAAAGATGGGGATAAAGCGAATGCTTAAAATTGAAGCAGTTACACTTGAAGAGGCGTATAAAAATGCAGCTACTTCTTTAAAGTGTTCTGTTACTGAATTAAAAGTTGAAGTTATTCAGGCTCCATGTAAAGGTTTTTTAGGGCTTTTTAAAAAGACTGCTATTATAGTTGTTGTACGAGAAATAAGAGAAGAAGTTGTTGTTAAAGAAAAGCACGTAGTTACACCAAAAAAGAAAATAGAGAAAAAGAAAGAAAAAGAAACAGCGAAAAGAAAACCAAGAGAAGAAAAAGCAAGAGAAGAAAAGCCAAAGAAGAAAAAAGAAACAGAAAAAGAGCACAGAGTATTTAATGATACCATTATGCCAACTTCATTTGTAAGTATTCAAGATGAAGAGGAAGAATATGAAGATGTTTCAAATTACTTAGCTGATTATGATGAAGAAGATAATTTTTGTGAAGAAAATGCAAGTAAAAATATTTGTAAAATAGTAGACACTGTAAAAGAAGAAGTGAATAATCTTTTTGCTTTAACATGTTTTGATATAGATGCTGTCAAGGTGAGTGTATTTAATGAAGAGACTTTATTAATTGAATTTACAGGAGCTGATGCCGCTTTATTAATTGGAAAAGAGGGTTACCGTTATAAAGCACTTTCTTATATGCTATTTAACTGGATAAATACAAAGTATAAAGTGCAACTTCGTCTTGAAATTGCTGAATTTTTACGTAATCAAGAAGAATCAGTTCAGAAGTACTTAGTGGGTGTTTGTGAAAATATTGAAAAAGATGGTCGAGCACAAACGAAGATTCTTGATGGTGTTTTAATTCAAATAGCCCTTAAAGAATTACGCGATAGATATCCAGATAAATATATAGTAATCCGTTCAACACGTGATGGTTTAAAATATATTATAGTGAACGATTACCATTCAAAGTAACACATTGATTGATGATACAATAGCAGCTATTGCTACAGCAAATGGAATAGGGTCTATTGCTATCATTAGACTAAGTGGTAATGATGCGCTTCGTATTATAAAAAAACTTTCTAAAAAACAAAATTTTTCTCCTCGTTATGCAACTTTAACAAATATATATGATAATAAAAATGCGCTTATAGATGAGGCAATTGTTATTCACTTTGAAGCTCCTCATTCATTTACAGCCGAGCATGTGGTTGAGATCCAATGCCATGGTGGTTTCATAGTTGCGCAGTCTATTTTAAAAGCATGTGTAGCATGTGGAGCCAGACTTGCATATGCTGGCGAATTCTCAAAGCGTGCATTTTTTAATGGTCGCATAGACTTAAGCGAGGCAGAAGCGATAGCGCAACTCATAGAAGCGAAAAGTGAAGATGCTGCAAAAATATTAGCACAACAAATGAAAGGTTCTCTTAAAGAGTATATCGAACAAGTTAGGGATGATATTATTCATATTTTAGCGTATTCAGAAGTCAGTATTGACTATGCTGAAGAGGATCTTCCAGCGGATTTAGTACGACAAATCAAAGAAAAATTAGATGCACTTAAAGCATCTTTATCACGAACATTACAAGCATCACGACAGCGTGAGGGTTTAATGCAAGGTTTTAAAGTAGCTATAGTTGGAAAACCTAACGTAGGTAAAAGTTCGCTTTTAAATAAGCTTTTGAATTATAATCGTGCTATTGTAAGTGAAATCGCTGGAACTACGCGTGATACAATAGAAGAACAGGTTAAAATTGGAACACACTTAATTCGAATCATCGATACAGCAGGAATACGTCAAGCAAATGATGTTATAGAAAAGATAGGTATTGAAAAAAGTCTTGAAGCAATAGAGATGAGCGATATCGTAGTAGCTTTATTTGATAGCTCAAGAGAAATTGATTCTGAGGATGCACAAATTGTATCTTTAATTACGTCACACGCTCAGAATAAAAAAGTCATTTATGTTAAAAATAAAATTGATTTAACGTCGAAATTTTTCACAAATACAATAGATTTTGATATAGAAATAAATTCTAAAGACAATGTTGATTTACTTATTGAATTTTTAAAAAATAGTATGGATACTACAAATACTTCTGATGAAATGATGTTGATTTCTCAAAGACAAATTAGTGCAGTAGAAAATACTATGCAAAATATTGAAGAATCTTTTTTCCCACTTGAGACACAGGAATTGGAAATATTTTCTTTTCATCTCAATGAAGCTGTAAAAGAAATGGCAAGCATAACAAGACCTTTTGAAAATGATGAAATGCTAGACAAAATGTTTGGTTCTTTTTGTTTAGGAAAATAAAATGAAATATTTAAGTATTGACCTAGGACTTAAAAGAATAGGGCTCGCATATTCAGCACATAAAGACATTGTAACACCTCTTAAAGCCATAATAAGAAAAAATCGTAATCAGGCATCAGATGAAGTTAAAAAAGCGGTTAAAGAGTGGGAAATCGAAGCTGTTGTTATCGGGATTCCACTTGGTGGAAGCAGTGAAGATGAAATGCGAAGACGTATCGCACACTTTATGAATCTAGTAGATTTTCAGGGCGAAGTATTTTACCAAGATGAAGCAGGGAGTTCCAAAGAGGCAGAAGCTTTAATAAAGGGCGAAATAAAACATATAAGAGATGGAAGAATTGACTCCATCTCAGCTATGATTATTTTACAAAGATATTTATATAAAAAGAAATAAAATTATTTTGCCATTATAAAAAGATTATTACTCTCGTGCGTCAGAGCTGTGAAACGCTCCTTGAGGTCTCTATCAAAAGTGAGCATAAATACATTCGCATTTTTTAATTTGAGTTGCGTGAAGTTATCGAGTAGTAAGTTGTCTGCAACGTCTTTACCATGTCCACATTTAACAAAATTAAATGAGTTGAGTGTTTTCCCATAATCATATAAATTTGCTTCCCACTCAGAGCGTTTCAGGTAAAGTGAATCAGGATTTGCAGCCATATAAATATGTGCATCCTCAATGTCAAAAGGTTCTATAATCTGGTTGAAAATAGAAGAAATTCCTGAAAAATTTTCAATATCCCAAAAAAGATAGTTTTTTGTAGTTTTAGATTGTTTCTTTTTATTTATAAGTTTCAATCGTTTTGTAATATTGAAATTTGAATGTGCGGAATCATTTGTCATGTGGATTGATTGTTTTATTTTTCTTGCATCTTCTGTTTTAAAACCTAAAACTTCTCCAAGTTCCATATAAAGGTCTAAGTTCTGAAGTTCATCCTCTGAACCACCTTTTTGATAGTTTTGTAATTGTTTGAGTTTACTTGGTGAAAAAACAAGTCCAATAGTCATGTTTTGATGATTTGCATAGGCTTGTTTTACACGAAAAAATACATCTTTAGCATATTTGTTATCTGGAAGTTCAACTGTACCTCTGAATTTGTACTCAATAGAGACTTTTTGTTTACTCAATTTAATCTACTCCTCATTAAAATAATTAATATTTCTCAATTTTTTCTAACATTATAAAAGTTTTTGCTTTATTTTAGTATAATGCGAAAAATTTTTAAAAGACTTAGGTATATACTTAAGCTCACACCCAAGGAAATACAAATGGCATTAAATGTTTATTATGACAAAGACACAAGTTTAGACCTAATTAAAAGCAAAACAGTTGCAATGATAGGTTTTGGTTCTCAAGGACACGCACACGCAGAAAACTTAAGAGATAGTGGAGTAACTGTTATCGTTGGTCTTCGTAAAAATGGTGCTTCATGGGCTAAAGCGGAAGCTAAAAACTTTGAAGTTCTGACAGTTGGCGAAGCTACTGCAAAAGCTGATGTTGTAATGATTCTTTTACCAGATGAAAATCAAGCTGAAATTTATACAAATGAAATTGCTCCTAACTTAAAAGATGGTGCTACTATCGCATTTGGTCATGGTTTTAACATTCACTATGGTCGTGTTAATCCTGCTGCAAACATTAATGTTACTATGATTGCTCCGAAAGCTCCAGGTCATACTGTACGTTCTGAGTTTGTTCGTGGTGGTGGTATTCCTGACCTTATTGCTGTTGGTCAAAATCCTTCAGGCAATACAAAAGAATTAGCTCTTTCTTATGCGTCAGCAATCGGTGGTGGAAGAACTGCAATTATTGAAACAACTTTCAAAGATGAAACTGAAACGGACCTTTTTGGAGAGCAAGCTGTTCTTTGTGGTGGTGTTACTTCTTTAGTTCAAGCTGGATTTGAAACGTTAACTGAAGCTGGTTATGCTCCAGAACTTGCATACTTTGAGTGTTTACATGAACTTAAGTTAATTGTTGACTTAATGTTTGAAGGTGGAATTGCTGATATGAGATACTCTATCTCTAACACTGCTGAGTATGGTGATTATGTTTCTGGTAAACGTGTTATTAATGCTGAGTCAAAACAAGCGATGAGAGATATTCTTACTGAAATTCAAGATGGTAGATTTGCAAAAGATTTCATTCTTGAAGGTCAATCAGGTTACCCTCGTATGAATGCTGAACGTGCAAACGATAAAGTAAAACTTATTACACAAACTGGTAACAAACTTCGTGAAATGATGCCATGGATTGGAAAGTCTAAAATCGTTAACCAAGATACAAACTAATTTTTAAATAATTGAAGGGTCCACATGCATTAGCATGTGGACTTTTTACCTTTGCAATGCAATTAGAGTAACTTTTGAACTTTTATTAAAGTTGCAAGTAAAATTGCATTTTTATCTCCATGTGAACTTTTCATTTTTAATTCACTCTCTAATAACAATTCACTTAATTTATAATATGTATTTGGCTTAAATTTAAGACAAAGAGCTGCTTTTTCATCTACAACAAATTTTGGAGCAGGATACCCTAGTATTTCAAGAGCATTTGGAGCACCGTTAACACGTATATATATGTTAAACATATAAAGTTGTGTGATATAGGAAGTTATAGCTGTAATAATGCGTATTTCATCTTCTCCATGCTCTAAAATATTTAATAAGTCTTGCTTAAAATCTTTTTTTTGTAGAAGTGTTTTAATGAAGTCATCAATACTAATTGCTGCTAAACCAAAAACAAGAGTGTCTATGTCTTTTGTTGTTATTTCTTTATCAAAAACTCTTAACTTATCCATTTCATTGCACGCTAGGGCTACGTCACCATTATGTATATTTAAAAGATGGGAGACTGAGTATTTATCTATATTTACATTTTTCTCATCTGCTACTTGAAGAACAATATTTTGTGCTTCATACTCTTTAGGACTAAAAAAACGTACAGCCATTGTTTTAAACTTTGCAAATGTTTTTTTATTATTATATGTTTTATGGTCGCTTCCATAGTACGCATATATAAAAACATTATCAGCATTTTTTTCACAAAGTTCAATGAGAATATCTAACTCTTTTTTTGGAACTTTCTTTTCACTTTTAATTATTAAAACATTTCTATCTCCAAAGAGAGAAGCTTGAGAAAGGTGTTCTTTTGCAGATTTTAAATTATATTCATCATGATAAAAAGAAAGTATAGATGTTTCTTGTATATTTGACATCATTTTGGTGTACATATCGATTAAAAAGGCACTTTCACCAAAAAAAACGAAGCTATTAGAGATTTTACTTTGTTTTATAAAACTGTCAAACTCATTTTTATACATCTACTTTTCCAACAACAGAGGCATAGATTTTTGCCTTCGCAATATCTACCTTATCAATGCTAACAATGACATTTTCAAAAAGAACTATATCCCCTAGAGATGTTATAAAAAGTCTCGCCCCTCCAATTTCATCATTTATTTCAGCTTTGATTTCAGGGTCTGTTGCATTAATTCTTGCTTTGAACTCTTTATTTAAATTGTTTTTTGCCCAACGTGCAAATTTTCTTTGTTGAAAGTCTTTTTCAATACTACTAGCTTCTCTTTCTTTTTCACTGATTGTCATACTTAGGGCTTCTATATTTCTAAGAACATAAGAGCCTTCTTCTGTATCGTTATTGTTTATAGCTTTTAAGAGTCTATGTACTATAAGGTCAGAGTATCGACGAATAGGTGAAGTGAAATGTGTATACTCTTCAAATCCAAGACCAAAGTGTCCTGCGTTAAGTGGAGCGTAGCGTGCTTGCATTTGAGATCGAATAATGAGGGTATCAACCTCCGCAGCAATCCCCATATCGTCAGCTTGTTTTTGAATCATTGTTATTGTTTCTTTTATAGAGTCTTGTATATCTATAAACATTCCAATCCCTGCAAGTTCTTGGTAGAGTGTTTGGATTTTTGTTTGTGATGGAGCTTCATGAATTCTAAAAATCCCCCTCTCAAACGAACGAGCAGCTTCTTTATTTGCTAAAAGCATACAGTCCTCAACAAGTGCATGAGAAGGCGTTTCTTTTGCATAGGATGTAGATTCTAAGTTCGCTTGTTCATCTATTTTCATCTCCAGTTCTGTTGATCGAAAATCATAACCTATTTTAAGTCTTTTCTCTTTTAGGGAATCTGTTACAGTGCGAAGTTTCGTAATAGAGTCAAATATTTCTTTTTCTTTTGCATTGGATGCTTTGAGATTTCCTGCAAAATAATCATCTATTTCTTCATAATTAAATCGTCGATCGGAATGTATAATTGCTTCATATACTGTAGAATCTATAACTTCTAAAGAATGTAAATCTAGTTTCATTTGAAATACAAAGGCTAGTCTATCAACATGTGGTTGCAAGGAACAAAGTGTTTCACTAAGTTGGCGAGGTAGCATAGGGATAGAACGATGAGGAAGGTATATAGAAAAACTTCTATAAATTGCTTCATTATCAAGTGCTCCAAAAGGTTTAACATATTCACTTACATCGGCTATTGCTACATACAGTGTTGTGTTTTCATGGTCCCAGTAAATTGCATCATCATAATCTTTAGCTGTTACGGGGTCTATTGTACAAAAAGGAAGCGCGCGTAAGTCTTTTCTTTTTGGATATTTCGAAGCATCTACTTTTTCAAAAGAAGAAGCAATTTTTAAAACGTCTTCTTCAAATGCATCATGCTTATTAAACTGTGCAAGAACTATTTTTTCATCAACTTTAGGGTCTGCTAAATTTCCTAGTTTTTCCATAATTTGATAGGTGCTATTATCTATTTTAAAGACATCGCCTTCTTTGTAAGAAGCTAAGACTTCAGGTGTTACTTCAACTCCAGTTGGGTAGTCGTTTCGTAAATCAACAAGAGAATGCGTTCCATCTTTTACAATTATATATCCTATACTATAGCTAATAGCTCTTCCAACTATGGCAGCGATTTTTGCCGATGGAGCACCGCGTTTACCTAAGAGTCTTTGTGCAATAACTAAGTCTCCTTCGTTTGCGGCCAATAAGTCGCCATCGCCAATAAATAAATCGCGTGTTAGCTCACCAATAACATTGACATAAGCAGTGCCTTTTTGAATAAGACCAAGAGTTCCAGCACGGTACTTTGAATGAAACTTATAAGTATTGTTTTTAAAAGTAATGTATTTTTTTTGTAAGAAGCTTGCAACATGTACTCTTTCATCAAGAGCAATGTCTTGCTCACTCAAACCAAGAGTGAGCCTAATAAGTAGAGATTTCAAGTGTTAGATTATTTAACGTTTTCTATAGCAGTTTCGAAAGTTTCCATATTTAAATCAAATTTTGTAATAATTTCTTTTGCTGCTGCAATACTTTCATCTGTAACAATACCATTAATCGGAACAGCTAAACGTACAGCATTTAAAATAGCGGCGGGTTTAACATCATCAGGGTTGTCAGATTTTTCAGGATCCATACAATGTCCAAGAACATCTACTAAGCCTTCTTCAAATTTCCACTGTCTAAAAATAGTTGCAGAAACTTCAGGAGTATCAACTCCAACAACTTGTCGCTCAGCTGCTTCAACATCACCAAGTTCTGCTAATGCATCACGGAACTCTTCTTGTTTTCCATCAGAAATAATTTGTTGTGCAATTAAAACTTTACCAATTTCAACAAGGAATGCTGCTGGAGAAAGTACACCAAGAAGTTTGTTGTCTCTTCTAATACACCATGCAGTTACAAGACCATGCTGTTTTTTAGAAAGTAATGAAAACATTTCATTGTTAATTCCATATGGAGAAAGGTCAAGGGTAAAACTTTTTTTAACAATACTTGCAAGTGCAAAACCACGAACAGTACCCATACCAAAGAGACCAACTGCTTGGCTAATTGCATTGATTTCACGTGAAAAACCATAAAGTGGTGAGTTCGCAGCTTTTAAAATATCAGCTGTTAAAAGAGGATCTTTTTCTAAAATCTTTACCATGTCATTAAAACTACTATCTGGATCTTGGTAAACTGCTTCGATTTGCATTGCAGATTCTGGGAGTGGTGGAAGTTGCTTGATTTTTTTTAGAATGTCTTCAGTCATATTACGCTCTCTTATTGTGATATTTTAGTTATTTGCAATATTATAGTGCATCTTTGTTAATAAATACTGAATATTTACATAAAAGTGATATTATTTTTTTCAAAATATCAAAAGGATGTAAAATATGCAAAAAGATGCAATGTTAATACAACTAGGTTATGCACCAAATGAAGCTTTAGTCAAACAACTACAAGCAATTGAGGAGAATACGAAAGGGTATTCTAAAATTCAAAAACATATAATGGACTTGCACGACCATTTACGTGTGGACGGCTCTTTCATAGCGTTATCAAATTCAGAAAATTATTTTAAGATTAAAGTTGAAGCAGCAAGTACTGCATTAGCACAAGAAGCACATGAAAAAATACAACATTTTTCTGATAAGTTTAAAGTAACAGTGAATAAGTTAGAGAATAAAGAAACATACTATATAATAGGTTTTAATCATTAGTAAAGAACCTATGACTTTAGAAGGCTATGATCTTTTAACAGAAGAGTTTAAATTTTTGTTAGAAGTTGAAAAGCCAAAAACAGCAGAAGAAAAACTTGTGGCTGCTGCTCAAGGTGATAGAAGTGAAAATGCCGACTACCATGCAGCTAAAGAAAAATTACGATTTATAGACAAACGTCTTTTTTATTTAAACTCTCTCATACAAAAATCACGAATTATTGACCCCTCACAATTTTCACATGTTAAGGTGAGTTTTGGCAGCACTATTACTATAGTTGATATGGATACTGAGGAAGAGATAAAGTATACTCTTTGTGGAGTACTAGAAAGTGAGCCAGAAAATGGACTTATTTCAATACATTCTCCTTTGGCTAAAGCTATGCTAGGAAAAGAGGTTGATGATACGTTTAGAATTAAACTTCCACATGCAAATAAAGAATACGAAATTATAACAATAGTATATAAAAATATTTTTTCTCTAAAAAAGAATATACGAACGCAAAATGATTTTGCCTTTCACTAAGCGAAATATTAAAAATTCTCTTAGTCGATTTTAGTTATAATCCCTCTTTAAAACCAAAAATAATATTTTAGGATTCCATGTGAGCCAACAATTAGCAGATATAGATACACAATTATCGAACCATAAGCTTTCTCAAGAAGATTATACGCATATTAAAGAGATTTTAAAACGTGAACCAAACCTTGTTGAACTTGGTGTGTTTTCGGCTATGTGGAGTGAGCACTGCTCTTATAAATCATCAAAAGTGCATTTAAAAGGTTTTCCTACTAAAGCTCCTTGGGTTATTCAGGGTCCTGGTGAAAATGCTGGTGTCATTGATATCGGTGATGGGTATGCAGCTGTTTTTAAGATGGAATCACATAATCATCCATCTTTTATAGAACCATATCAAGGTGCTGCAACTGGTGTTGGTGGGATTATGCGTGATGTCTTTACTATGGGTGCTCGTCCCGTTGCATCATTAAATTCTCTTCGTTTTGGTAATGTTTTAAATGATGACAAAAGCGCAGCACACCAAAGATACTTAGTTCGTGGCGTAACTGAGGGAATAGGTGGTTATGGTAACTGTATGGGTGTTCCTACTATTGGTGGTGAAGTGAGTTTTGATGAGTGTTATAATGGAAATATTCTTGTAAATGCTTTTAATCTTGGTATTTGTAAGGCTGATGAGATTTTCCTTGGCGTTGCTGAGGGTGTTGGAAATCCAGTAATGTATGTTGGTGCAAAAACAGGTCGTGATGGTCTTGGTGGGGCTGTAATGAGTTCTGATTCATTCACAGAAGAATCAAAATCACTTCGTCCTACTGTTCAAGTGGGTGATCCTTTTACAGAAAAACTTCTACTTGAAGCTTGTATGGAACTTTTTAAAACAGACCATGTAATAGGTATTCAAGATATGGGTGCAGCGGGTCTTACTTCTTCTTCATTTGAAATGGCTGGACGTTCAGGCTCAGGAATGATTATGCACCTCGACAAAGTTCCAGCGCGTGAAGAAAATATGACTCCTTATGATTTTATGCTTAGTGAATCTCAAGAACGTATGCTTTTGTGTGCTAAAAAAGGTTCAGAACAAGCGATTATTGACATTTTTGAAAAGTGGGACTTAGATGCTGCTGTTATTGGTGAAGTTACAGCTACTGGAAATATGGAACTTTTTTGGGAAGGTGAAAAATGTGGAGAAGTTCCAGTTGACCCTGTAAGTGAAGAAGCACCTGAACTTAATCGTCCAATGAGTAAACCAGCATATTTAGCTGACTTAGCTTCTGTTACAATTGATAGCTTCGATAAAGTTTCAAATCAGAATGCTTTTGAAACACTTATAAAGTCTATGGAAGTAGTAGATAAGTCTTGGATATATACACAGTATGATTCAATGGTACAAACAAATACTATTAAAAATGGTGGCATGCTTGACGCTTCTGTTATTCGTGTAAAAGAAAATGGCAAAGCTTTAGCTATGTCGTCTGATTGTAATGTTCGCTATTGCTATATAGACCCCAAGGGTGGAGCAGCAGCAGCTGTTATGGAAGCTGGAAGAAATGTGGCTATGAGTGGTGCTAGACCTTTAGCTATTACAGATTGTCTTAACTACGGTAACCCTCAAAATCCTGAAGTTATGTGGCAGTTTGCTCAAGGATGTTTAGGGATCAAAGAAGCATGTGCAGAGCTTACTACTCCTGTTATTGGTGGTAATGTTTCACTGTATAACGAAACAAATGGTATTTCTGTTTTTCCAACTCCTTCTATTGCTACTGTGGGTGTTAATGATGACCAAAACAATGTTTTGATGTCATCATTTCAGGCGCAAGGCAATGCTCTTTATTTAGTTGGTGAATCAAAATCAGAATTTGGTGGTTCTCTTTATATGAAAGAAGTATGTGGAATTGTTGGGGGAATTTTACCTGACATAAACTATAAAAATGAATTAGCTCTTTGGGAGCTCGTTATTGAAGCGAACAAGAAAAAACTACTAGAATGTGCAAAAGATGCAAGTTCTGGTGGTGTTGCCATTGCATTAGCAAAAATGGTAGCTACATCTGGTCTTGGTTGTGATGTTGAAATGAGTGTATCTGATACTAGAGATATTTTTTCCGAGTCGATGAGTCGTGCTATTATTGAAGTGAAACCTGAAAACTGTGAAGCTTTTGAAGCAATGCTTGATGAAGCAATGGCTATTGAAAAAATTGGTTCAGTTGGTGGATCTCTCCTTAAAGTAAATGATGTTTCTATGGATATGAAAACTTTAAAAGATAATTATTTTAATACATTTAAAAGAGTAATTGAGAGAGATATATAAAATAAAATAATAATTGTTATTTTATATTAAGTTTAATAGTATAAAATTTCATACTTAAAATTTAAAATAAGGCTATTTTTATGTTAAAAAATATACTCGCAATGATTGGTGCTTTGGTATCAGTTATAGTAATTATTGGTGCTGTAATGTTTGGTTCACAAGTTAGTAAACTAGATTCTGGTGCTCTTCCTGCTTATATGGATATGTTTGGAACCGTTTTAGAAACTGGAAATGCTGCTGAAGCTATGATTTTAGAATACAAAGTTGATGAAGATGTAACAAATGAAGATGTTGCTGAATCTATATATGCTTTAACAGAAGAAGCAAATATGAGAATCACTGGTGACATTAAGATGTTTACTGAAGAAAATGCTAAGGGAACTGAAGTTAAACATGCAAGAATTTTTTCTTTATGTAGTCTTCAAATTGCAAAAGTATTTATGAATTATTCTCCACATTATGGTGGTTTTATGCCTTGTAGAATTATGCTTATAGAATTTGGAAATGGTGATAGAATTTTATATACAATGGATTTAACTCTGATGATCCACGGTGGTCAACCACTTTCTCCAAAAATGTTAGAACTCGCTACAATAGTTCAAGCTTCTATGACAGGTATACCTGCTCGTGCAGCAAAAGGTGATTTTTAATCACTTGGTATACTAATTAACACTCTCTCTATTTTTGTCTCTTAGTTGTATCATCTTTGATATAACTGGAGACTTTGCATCTCTTCTTTTTTCTATAAATGATCTTCTATATTCTCTCATATCTACATCCATAGATAATATTTCTCTTTGTGTCTCACGAGCTTTTTCCATCTTGTGAATATTTTTTGATAATTGCTCTATACTAAGTGCAGACAATGAACCGATTGCTAAAAGTAAAATTATTATACTTTTCATTTGATAACTCCTTTTGTTATTTATGGAATTATAATAGATAATAATTACAATATAGTTACAATTGTGATTAAATTTTACAATATATCAAATTATTGTGATAATAGAAGCGCATCTCTCATTTGTAAAAAAGCAAATAAGTATTCAAACATCATTCTCCAAAGTATTTCCATAAAAAGAAAGAACATAACACTCAGAGCAATGAGTTTTACTTTATAAGAATTGGGAAGCATCTTATTTAGAGAGTCTTTTGGATATTGGTACAGTTTTTTAGCGTAGATAAAACCTATAAAAGGGAGAAAGATAGCTCCTAAATAGTAAAAAATAAAAAGCATACCATGTGAGATAAATGTTTCAAAGATAAGAAATTTGTAAAGTTCTTGCATGTGTAGTATCCTAATGAAGAAATTTTAAAAGATTTGTGTCTAGTTCTTTTTGTTTATTTACCACAGTATCAATACTTTTTAAGCTAAAGCCATTTGTATCATAACAAACTATACTCTTATTAGTAGAGTTTAAAAGTGCGTTTATAGCATGTGTAATAAACTTATATGCCATGAGCCTATCATAAATTGTGGGATTACCACCTCTTTGAATATGACCAAGAACTGAAACACGAGATTCTATACCAACTTTTTCTTCAAACCAATCAGCAATATCTTGTGCGCTTTTTTCTATTCCCTCAGATACAATGGCAATAAAATAGTTCCGACCATTTTTCATTTGTATTTTAAATTTTTCTTCGTATTTTACTAAATCACATGCTAACTCTGGAATGAGACAAAGTTCAGACCCTGAGGTTAAATGTGAAACTAATGCTAAATAGCCACAGTCTCGTCCCATAGTTTCAATTACGAAGGCTCTTTTAAAGGATGAAGCAGTATCTCTAATTGCATCAATCGAAGTTTTAATTATGTTTAAGGCAGTATCAACACCTAGACAATAGTCCGTTCCATAGATATCATTATCTATAGTGGATGGAATACCACAAAACTTGACACCATGTTCCTTATAAAATATATCAAGACCTTTAAATGAACCATCTCCACCAAGAACGATTAGCATGTGGATTCCAAGTGAATCAAGATTATTTTTCGCAATTCTTCTATACTCTTTTTGCATAAAACGCTTACTACGTGCACTTCCTATGATGGTACCTCCACGTGTAATAATTCCTGCTACATCTGAATAACTTACCTGCTTTATAGCATTGTCGATAAGTCCCTCATAGCCGTTATAAACGAAATAGGGATGTAGATTTTTCTCCAAAGCATATTCGACGAAATGTTTCAGTGCCGGATTCATTCCTGATACATCACCGCCAGAACAAATAATAGCAATATTTTTCATATATCTTACTCCCAATTTTTATATAGTTTACCATTATCTCAACTATAATTAGATAAAATTCTATAATTTAAAATATCGATGTGCATATTTGTTAAAAGGTGTAAATAGTGAAAAGAGCATTAGTAAGCGTAAGTGATAAAGCGGGTATAGTTGAGTTTTGTATTTCTTTAGTAAACAATGATTATGAAATCATTTCTACGGGTGGAACATATAAAAAATTAGTTGAAGCAGGTGTGAAAGCTATTGAAATTGATGAAGTTACAAAGTTTCCTGAGTGTTTTGAAGGACGTGTTAAAACATTAAATCCTTATGTTCATGGTGGTATTTTACATCGTCGTGACAAGCAATCTCATCTTGATCAAGCAAAAGAATTAGGTGTTACATCAATAGATCTTGTATGTGTTAATCTTTATCCATTTAAAGAAACTATTGAAAAAACTGATGACTTCGATGCAATAATTGAAAATATCGATATCGGTGGACCAGCAATGGTCCGTTCAGCAGCTAAGAATTTTGATGCTGTAATTATTGTTACAAATGTTGAAGATTATAGTGAAGTTATCGATGCAATTGAGAATGAAAAAAATACAAAAGATTTTCGTCGTGGATACATGATAAAAGCGTATGAACACACAGCGGCATATGATTCTATGATAGCAAATTATATGAATGAACGTTTTAATGATGGTTTTGGTGAGAAACAATTTATAGTGGGAAATAAAGTAATGGCTACACGTTATGGTGAAAACCCTCATCAAAAAGGTGCATTATATGAGTTCGATACACATTTTTCAGAGAACTTTACAACGCTAAAAGGCGAAGCGAGTTTTAATAACTTAAATGACCTTAATGGTGCTGTTAAAATTGCAAGAGCTTTTGGTGATGACAATGCCGTATGTATTTCTAAGCATGGTAACCCATGTGGCTTTGCTATTAAAGACACACTTTTAGAAGCGTATACGGAAGCATTAAAATGTGATCCTGTTTCAGCATTTGGTGGTGTTGTTGCAGTTAATGGTGTGGTAAATAAAGAGATGGCTGAGAAAATGAATGAAATCTTCTTAGAAGTTGTTATTGCTGGTCGTATTACAGATGAAGCACAAGAGGTTTTTGCAAAGAAAAAACGTATAAAGCTCTTTGAAATGGGTTCAGATAAGTTAATACTTGCAAATGATAAAAAAGACTTTAAGCATGTGGATGGGGGATTTGTATTTCAAGATGCAGATAAAGTTGGAGCTGATGAAGTTAAAAATGCAAAGTTAGTATCTAAAAATGCAGCCTCAGAAGCTGATATGAAAGATATGGAAATTGCATATAAAGTAGCATCTCTTACAAAATCAAACTGCGTAGTGTATGTTAAAAATTCTGCAATGGTTGCTGTTGGTATGGGTATGACTTCGCGTGTTGATGCTGCCCAATGTGCTTTGAAAAAAGCAAAAGATATGGGTCTTGATGTAACAGGTGCAGCACTTGCCTCAGAAGCATTCTTTCCATTCCGTGATTCAATAGATGCAGCAGCAGAGGCTGGTGTGAAAAATATTATTGAGCCTGGTGGAAGTATTCGTGATGAAGAGATAATTGCAGCTGCTAATGAGTTTGGAATGAGTCTGTATTTTTCAGAAGTACGCCACTTCTTACATTAAAATTAAAATAGCAACGTACGCACGACATTTCATTTAGTGAAATGCTGTGTCAGGCTTTAGCCTAGATCTGCGTTGCTACGTTCGTCACGTACAAAAAGTACGCTTCCTTACTATGCGCCTTGAATTTACATTACTTTTTTGTTTTCTTGATGGAAAATTAACTAGAAACTTGCTTGCCTTCCACTCAACTTATATGATATAATTGGCTTAAATAACTTATTATACTTCTAGGAAAAAAATGGCAAAATCATTATATAAAACACTTGAAATTAACGAGGGTGCTAGTGAAGCAGAAATTAAAAAAGCGTATAGAAAACTTGCAAGACAATATCATCCTGATGTAAATAGCGATGCAGGAGCTGAAGATAAATTTAAAGAGATTAACTCAGCATATGAAATATTAAGCGATAAGAAGAAAAAATCGCAGTATGATCAAATGGGTGACAATATGTTTGGAGGTCAGAATTTTAGTGACTTCTCTCGCTCTCACGGTAGCCATGGTCAAGGTGATTTAGACGATATTTTAAGACAAATGTTCTCTGGTGGCGGAGGTGGATTCGGTGGTGGAGGTAATCCCTTTGGCGGTGGTGGAAATCCATTTGGTGGAGGTGGTTTTGGTGGACAACAGCAAGCTCCTAACTTAGATATAGAAACAAGTATTACAGTTCCTTTTGTTGTTTCTATTCTTGGTGGATCGCATTCTGTTTCTGTTAATGGTGAAAGATTTGACATTAAAATTCCTGCTGGTGTGAACAGTGGTGAAAAAATGAGAGTGAAAGGCAAGGGTCATGCACAAAATGGTCGTGCAGGTGACCTGTTTTTAAAAATTACAGTTGCGAGTAGTCCTGATTACGAAAGAGAAGAAAATGATTTAGTAAAAGTTTTTAATATTCCTTTATCGGCTGCTTTATTTGGCGATAAAATAGCAATAGAAACATTAGAAAAAGAAATAAAACTTAAAGTTCCTCAAAATACAAAAAATGGCCAAAGATTTCGTGTAAAGGAGATGGGAGCTATGAACCGTAAAACCAAGGTTCGAGGTGATTTATATTTAAAAGTAAATATTATTTTACCTAAAATAGATGATTTAGATGAAGACTTAGTAGAGGTAATGAGAAAAAAACTTCCAAAGGAGTAATCACATGATACATCAGTATGACGAACCAGTTTATTTAATTAGCATTGTTGCAAAAATTTTAGATATTCACCCTCAAACGCTACGGCAGTATGAAAGAGAAAACCTTATATGTCCTTCAAGAACGAATGGGCGTATACGACTTTACTCCCAAAGAGATATAGATAGAATAAAACTCATTTTAAGACTTACTCGTGAACTTGGTGTAAATTTAGCAGGTGTTGATATTATTTTACGTTTAAAAGAAAATGTTGATTCTATGGAAACTGAAATTGCTGAACTACGTTATAAGCTTGAAAAAACAAATAATGCTTATGCAGTAGCACCAAATAAAGCGATGGTTACAACAAGAAGTATTTATGAGATGATAATTTTTCAAGAATAAATGACTAGTCTTTGAGCCTTTTAATTTTTGCTCCAACATCTTCAAGTTTTTCTTTGAGTCTATCATAGCCTCGGTCTAGGTGGTAGATTCTATGAATATTTGTTGTTCCTTCGGCTACGAGTGCGGCTAAGACTAAGGCACTTGATGCTCTTAAGTCCGTTGCCATTACATCTGTTCCGCTTAAAGAATTTTTCCCACTTACAGTTGCTACACTACCATTAAGTGTAATGTCTGCACCCATTCTTTGAAGCTCGCTTACATGCATAAAACGGTTTTCAAAAAGTCTTTCTTCTATTATGGAAACACCATCTGCCTGTGTTGCTAGTGCTAAAAATTGTGCTTGCATATCTGTTGGAAAAGCAGGATATTCTTGGGTTGTAATTTTTACAGGTTTAATGTTTTGTGATGGATGGATGGTGATAGTGTCTTCTGTTTGGGTGAAGGTACTTCCCATCTCTTCAAGCTTAGCCAATACAGAACCTAAATGTTTTGGCTCAACATGTGAGATAGTTAATTCTGAGTGTGTTATTGCACCAGCACAAAGATATGTTCCTGCTTCAATTCTATCTGGAATGACTGTAAATTCTTGAATATCTATACATTTTCCATTTGTGCCGTGAACTGTTAAAACAGCAGTACCGATACCGTCTATTTTGACACCATTTGCATTTAAAATTTCACAAAGTTGCACAACCTCTGGTTCTCGTGCCGCATTTGTTATCGTAGTATTTCCATGTGCTAACGCTGCCGCCATTACAATATTTGCCGTTCCTGTAACTGTGATTTTATCAAAAATAATAGGACAGCCTTTTAATCCATTTGGTGCACTTGCTTCTATATAGCCATTTTTAATCGCTATGCTTGCGCCCATTTGTTCAAGTGCTTTGAGATGTAAGTCTACAGGACGTTGTCCTATCGCACAACCACCAGGAAGTGATACTTCACAATGCCCAAAACGTGTAAGAATTGGACCAAGTACCAAAATAGATGCACGCATTGTTTTAACAATATCATAGGTTGCTTTAGTCTCAGTGATTGTAGAAGTGTCAACAACGACACGGTCGTCTCTAAAGTCACATGTTGCCCCAAGGTTTGTTAAAAGTTTCAAAAGAGTATTTATATCTACAACATGTGGTAAATTCTTAATATGAATACTATTCTTAGCAAGAATAGTCATTGCAATTAAAGGTAATGATGCATTTTTTGCACCAGATATTTTGATAGTTCCGTTGAGCGATTTAATGCCCTCTAATTGTAAGTAATCCATTGCTCTCTTTTGTTCTCTAATATAGACTTATTATACTACAAACTTGGTTAATTGCATTTTTGATATAATTCTATATGAATATAAGAGAGGAAATATAATGAGTTCAGCACTTGATAGATTAAAAAATTTGACAAATCAAATATCTAGCTATGAATTAGCTAGAAAAGAAAATATGAAACTTTTAGAAAAACTGTTTATTTCTTTAAATATAGGCGAAAAAGTTGAAAGTTTTGAGAACCTCTTTGATTTTAAAGCAATTAATTTGTCGGGTGCTTCTTTGGTTCAAGAAACATTAGGAGAAGTAAAAGAGGGTAGGTACTTACAAATTTTAGCGATATCTTATGATAAAGAAGCAGTGATAAAGTCGAAAAATATTTCTTTAGGTTACTTTGGTCGTGCTGAAACTGTAGAAGTGGGACTCAAAGACTCTATTGTAGAATTTGTTGTTCGCTACAGATTAGAAAAAAGCTTTATGACTTTAGTTCATTATAATGCTATTGTAAATGATTTAGCAAAAGAATGAAAAAGTTTTATTTATTTTTGTGGCTACGATGGGTGGCTCATGTAAGCTTGTTTAGTATATTTATTTCTACTATTATTTCTGTATTTATTACGATGTACTTGTATGTAAATTTAGGATCACCTTCTCTTAATCCAGAGATTCAAGAAGCTTTGATACGTATTTTTATTTTTTGGTTTCCAATTGTATGGAGCTTTTTACTCTTCTTTAGTTTATTTACGAGTATAAAATATATTTTCAATACCTCCATTTCAGGATATGAACTTAAGCTTTTAGAATGTAATTCTACTGAAGTTATTTTAGTTATAGGCTACGGTGACATTATTAAAGTATGGAGGAAGTGGCTTTTCTTAATAATATGGCTTGTAGTTGTTGAGATTATTTTTGGACTTGCTTTTGTGTATATTTTGACCGATGAGATGAGCCTTTTTGGATGGTTTAGTATATATTATTTATATCTTTTTATTTTAATTGCAGGATATTTTTCTTTTATTTTAATGAGTTCTCGATGTAAAAAAGTAAGGATAGTTAAATGTTAATCTTTTTAGATGTAGAAACAACAGGTCTCGAAGTGGATGATAAAATATGTTCCTTAGCTATTATCTATGAAGAAAAAAGTACGTTTAAATCATTATACGAACTTGTAGATGAGGGAAAAAAAATTCCACCAAAGGCATCAAGTATACATCATATTACAAATGAAATGATTCGAGGCGAAAAGTGTGTGTTACAAAGTGATATTTATCAATTTTTACAAGAGCATAATAATGAAAGTACTATTATAGTTGGGCATAATATTGGATTCGATATGAAAAAACTTTTAGCATGTGGATATGAGTTTAAAGGTTTACTTTTAGATACATTACGCGTATCTAAACATTTAATAGAAGGCTGTGAATCGTACGCATTACAAGTGTTACGTTATGATTTAAAGCTCTACAAATATGAAAAAGAAGAAGCCTCTGCATGTGGAATTAAAGAGGAAATAATTGCACATAATGCTATTGCAGATACAGTAGTTTTAAAGTTGCTTTTTCATTACTTGCAAAAAATGAAAACAATAGAAGATATGTGTGCACTTAGTTTTAAAAATGTACTTTTACACAAGTTTCCTTTTGGTAAATATGAAGGAAGATATATAGAAGAAATCACTACGTATGATAGAAGTTATATAGAATGGATGCTTAACTCTATTTCTGATTTAGATGAAGATTTACGCTATAGTATCGTACATAATTTACAAGGATAAAAAGTGAGAGTAGCTGTTGAATGTAAGTCCCCTTTATTACAAAAATCATTAGAGATTTTTTTAACACGTTATTTGAGTTCTTCAAAACAGTGCGATATCTTAATACGCGATGAAGAGTGCCTAGAAGATACGCGATGTTTTTATATTTCTAGTGCTTCTGACTCGGACTTAACAAAACCATTTTCAAAGTCACAATTGATCTTATCTTTAGAAAACAAGTATCAAACTCTTAGTAGAAATATACATAAGAAAAAAGAGGAAGTGATAGATATAGATGAACCTCTGAATTTTGATATTTTAGAAAATCGTATAGATTTTTTAACACAAGAATATAAAGAAAATATTTTAAAAGCGGTTAAAGCATTTTATGAAAAATAAGCCAATAACAAAAAAAATTATTATGGGAAAATTCAAGGGTAAAACCTTGAAATTACCATCATCTGTTACAACACGAAGTTCTAAGTCTATTGTTTTAGAATCTTTTTTTAATACAATTCAGTTTGATATTATAGATGCTACTTTTGTTGAAGTTTTCTCCGGAAGTGGCTCCATTGGTCTCGAAGCCTTAAGTCGCGGTGCTTCTAAGATTATGTTTATGGAAAAAGATAGAGAAGCTTTAAAAGTTTTGAAAGAAAATATTAATCAAACTGATCCACATGCATGTGAAGTTTATAGCGGAGATAGTTTTGTGAATATAACTGCTGTTATGAAAGAACTTAAAAGACGTGATACACAGGCATATATTTATATAGATCCACCTTTTAGTATTCGTGAAGGAATGGAAGATATTTATGAAAAAATGTTGCGACTCATTATTTCGCTAGATTCTCAGTATGTAAAATTAATTGTTATTGAACACATGACAGGACTAGAAGTTCCTTCAACTATTGGTACATTTAAGATAAAAAAATCTAAAAAATTTGGAAATACAAGTTTGACATACCTAGAAGATAGAATATTGGAATAATTATTGCTATAAATCCTTACTTAACAAGGATTCATTATGCGAACAATTATGTTTTTTTTACTTTTTAGCATGTATGCACATGCTGCAAAAATCAATGATGTAGCAAATATCGTTGGTGTTCGTGATAATCAGATTATAGGTTACTCTCTTGTTGTTGGTCTTAAAAAGACTGGTGATGGTACTACTTCAAAATTTACACTCCAATCAATTGCAAATATGTTAAAATCTATGAATATAGATATGAAAACAATAGACATTAAGTCAAAGAATGTTGCTGCTGTTGTTGTAACAGCAAAGCTTAAACCATTTTCTCGTCAAGGTGATCAGTTTGATATTACAGTCTCTTCTATAGGTGATGCAAAATCCTTAGAGGGTGGTACATTGCTTATGACACCTTTAAAAGGGGTGGATGGAAAAATTTATGCTTTAGCACAAGGCCCAGTAAGTATTGGTGGTAAAAATGAAAAAGGTGCAGGAAGTGCGTCTCATCCAACTGTTGGTTTAGTATATGGTGGCGGTTTAGTTGAACGTGAAATTAAAATAGACCTTTATCATCAAGAGTATGCAACACTTTCTTTAAAAGAAGCAAATTTTAAAAATGCAGTAGCTGTTCAAAAAGCTATAAATAGCATGTATAGTACTAAAGTTGCTGTAGCTCTTGACCCTCGAACGATAAAGCTAAAAAAACCAGAAGATAAATCAATGATTGAATTTCTAGCAGAAGTAGAAGATATAGATATGGACTACACTACGAAGAACAAAATAATTATTAATGAGAGAACCGGAACTATTATTGCTGGAATAGGAATAGAGATAAGACCAATAATTTTAACGCATGGCGACATAACGATTAAAATTATGGAATCAGATACTCCTAATCAACCTGAAGGTGCAATTGTAGTAGACGATTCTCTTGTTATTGGTTTAAATGAAAATGAACTTTACACGAAAACAGGTACGACAACGGTTGCAAACCTTGTCCGTTCCCTTCAAAAGTTGGGTGCAACTCCTAAAGACATAATTTCTATACTTGAAACGATGAAAAGTGCAGGAAGTATTTCTGCAGACTTAAAGGTAATATAATGAGTTATTCACCAAGTGCAATAAATATAGCATCACAACAGCATACTGTACCTCGTATTGACCCTAAAGCGGAGAATGCTGAGTTACGTGAGCAAACGGATGCTTTTGAGTCAGTAATAATTAAAATGTTAATGGATAATGCTATGAAAGATGAGAAAAATCTTTTTACAGAGCAGAATGATCCTGGTGAAAAAATATACAAATCGATGTATAGAGATGAACTCTCAAAAGCAAGTGCAGGAGGCTTTGGTTTTTCGCAAATGTTATATGATTTTTTGAGTCAAAAAACTTCATAAATTTACGGATTTGCCGATATAGTTATATGAGAAAAACTATAAAGGATAAATTATGATATCACAGGTTAATAGTCCTGCTATTCGTAATGCTTATACAAACAATTTGCCCGATTCAAAAGAGGCAAGTAAAAAAGCAGGAACAAATATATCCTCGCAAGGGGATACAAGCAAGGTAGAACAAATTAAAGTAGCTCTTGAAGCTGGAGAATATAAAATAAATTTACAGGCATTATCAGAAAAAATAGCTGATGAATTACTGTAGAAATTATTAATAAAGTTAGAGGAAAAGATATGTTGTCTCATCATTTACAAGGTGCCTTAGGTGACTTAAGGGACTTAATTAACATTACAGAATCAGATATAGCAGATATTAAAGAAGCTAAAAATGAACAACAATTTGAAAGACTATCATTAAAAGAAGAAAAGTTAAAAAGCTTCGAAACAAAAAAAGCAATGATAGATCATGAAATATCTACTCTCATGACAACACACCCAGACACAGACCTTCCTGAACTTTTAAATGCTGAACAACATTCTGCTCTTGATGCATTAAAACAAGAATTATCCAACCTTCGAGATGTAAATAAAAAATATGCAAAATTTGTTCTTAGTGTAAGTCATTTATATAATACATTTTTAGAAAGATTAGTACCAACAGAAATGCAAGGGTACAACAAAGTAGCATCAAAGAGTGCATCTATTTTGGAAGTGAGAGTGTAAGATGGCTTCTATATTTAACTCTCTTGGAATTGGTTACTCAGGTTTAAATGCAGCGCAAGTTGGTATTAATACCACCGGAAATAATATTGCTAATGCTGAAACTGATGGTTATACAAGACAAAGAGTCATTCAATCATCAGCAACTCCACTCTCATTAAACCCAGGTAATGTTGGTAATGGTGTTGAAATTCAAACAATTAAACGAGTTTTTGATAACTTTGTTTTTGATAGATATACGGATTCTTATACAAAAAAAGAATATGTAGAATTAGAAAAAGGTACTTTAGAAAAATTATCAACGTATTTTCCTGAAATTGATGATGTGGGTATCAAGTCAGATTTACAAGAATACTATAACATGTGGCAATCATTTGGAGATAATCCTGATAATGAGTCTATAAAATTAGCCTTAGTAAAACAAGCTGACATTTTATCGCAACATATTAACTATACACAAGATCAAGTTAAAACATTACAATTAGAACTTAATGACAAAATTAAAGTGAATGTTGACGAAGTGAATACTTTAGCAAAAGAATTAACGCAAATAAATCAAGCAATAGATACAGCAGAATCTGGAGATTTGTATGATGCGAATGATTTAAGAGACAAAAGAAACGTTATCGAGAGGGACTTAGCACGACTTATTGGGGCAACGACATCGCGGGATCAATTAACTTCAAATATACAAATCGATAGTTCATCAAATACAAAAACTGGTAGTTATACAGTCAGTATAAATGGATTTAACTTAGTAGATGGTACGAGTTACCATCCAATAACTGTTTCAAATGAAAAGAATGCTAGCGGATTTTATGAAATTTCTTTTGAAAGAGAAGATGGTGTGTTAGTTCCCTTAGAAGAAAAGTTAAACGGTGGGAAAATAGGTGCATTAATGACCCTCCGTGGTGGTGCTATTGACACAACAAGTGGAGTTCCTAAAGATGGAATTTTGCAAAATACTATTGCACAACTTGATTCTTTTGCAGCAACACTTATTGAATCAACAAATAATATTTATGCTTCAAGCGCAACAACGAGAATGACTTCTAATACCATCGAATTAAATGACACTACACCGATAACGAGTTCTGGTCTTAATGTTAAAGAAGGGTCATTTAACCTAATAGTATATGACATTGATGGAAATGTAGCGGGAAAAAGAGAAATAAAGATTGATTTTGCGACTACTATGAGTGGTACAACAGATACGAACTCTATTGAAGCGCAAATGAATGCACAAATAGATGATAATGCAGATGGAAATGCGAACAATGATATAGATGATATGCTTAACTTTAACTTTGCTACATATGCAAGTGGTGATAGAGCAGTAGAATTTACAATGGACGCTGCTTTTGAGTCTAAAGGGTACACCTTCGCAATAGAAGACACTTTAACTGATGATTCTTTTGATTCTGGGACAAATTTTGCAGGTGCCTTAGGTATGCATAGATTTTTTGATGGGGATAGTGCGAGTTCTATTGATGTAAATTTTAGCATTAAGTCTGACCCAACTACTTTATCTGGCGGGAAAACTTCTATATCGGGAGATAGTTCTTTAGCGTTAAATATGGTGCAACAGCAGTTTGAAAATATTGAATTTAAAGTTGGTTCTTCAAGTGTAAATACTACAATTTATGGGATGTTTGATATTATAGCTACTGAGGTCGGTACAGCAACAAATTCAGCAATTTTAAGAAATGAAACTATTGCTGCACAATTTAATGCTATTGAAATAGAGTATGCATCGACTTCTAAAGTTAGTATTGATGAAGAGATGACAAATTTAATACGTTACCAAACTTCTTATGGTGCCGCAGCAAAGATTATTACAACCATAGATCAAATGATGCAAACATTACTTGGTATAAAACAGTAAGGATAGTTTAACTCTTATGCCATACTTCAGTGTAACTATTTTATTTTTTATTTTTTTATTCTCTTTTTTTGGCAATTATTTTTATAGTATAGATTCTCATGCCTTAAATGTAGACTCTATTTTAGTTGCTCCTTGCTATGAATATTATTTTGGTACAGATAGACTAGGAAGAGATGTTTTAGCTCGACTTATTGACGGAGGGAAAGTGTCACTTACTATTGGAGTAGGTAGTGCTTTAATTGCTTCAGTCATAGGTCTTATCTTTGGTTCGATAGCAGGCTACTTTCGTGGGAATGTTGATAAAATATTTATAGTCACTGTCGATCTTTTTTTAACCTTCCCTACTTTTTTTCTTCTTTTAGCTTTAGTGAGTTATGTAAATGCTTCGGCATTGGTACTTATTGTTATTATTTCTATTACAGGTTGGATGACAACGGCAAGACTTATTCGATCAGAAAGTTTTAAGTTGAACTCTCAGCCTTATATTAAAATACTCAACATTGCAAAAGTAAGTAAAGTAAAAATTTTATTTAAATATTATGCTCCAATTTTAGCTCCCATATATTTTGTAAGTTTTACTTTTGGTGTTGGCGGTGCAATTTTAGCCGAGTCAGGGCTTAGTTTTTTAGGTCTAGGAATAGTTGCCCCTCAAATGAGTTGGGGAACGATTTTAAGTGGAGGCAAAGACGTCATAGAAATCGCATGGTGGGTTAGTTTTTTTCCAGGATTTATGATTTTTCTTGTGACATTCTCACTTATAAATATTTCTAACTATTTACAGCAATTAACAAATAAAAAACAGATTCAAAATTAAATAAATTTTCAAAATACACGATATATTTATAACACTATAGATAAAAGGATTTATCATGTTAGTTTATATTGATGATAGAGAAGACGAAGAGATTGATTGTGACTACGGTTATGATTATGGAAATGAAAGCGATTATGAAATGAATTTGGAGTTTACAATAGAAGCTGAGGATACTGAAGAAAATTCTGAGCTTTAATTTTAAGGAAACTAAGTGTTTTCTAGTAAAAATGAAGACCTGAGAAGCAGGGCAATAAAATAGTGTGTATAATGTTGCTAAAAGTTAGAAATTCCGAGGAAATAATAAAAAATGATTTTAATGATAGATAATCATTATATCCCCT
>NZ_JAEMVA010000029.1 GCF_029215955.1 Sulfurimonas sp. SAG-AH-194-I05 | reverse complement strand
TTTTGATTTTTTACTATAATTCTCTTGTCACCACCAAAAGGTGGGACAATTTCACACGAGTAGGTTAAGATGAAGCATCTTAACTTAGTCTTGAAAATTTTAACAATCACTTACGTGATATTAAAAATATTCGAGATATTAAATTAGAAGGGTTATAGCCCTTCTAATTCTTCGTGTAAATTATAACATAAAAAGGAAAATCATGGAAAATCTAGCAGATGGTGTTTTAACTCTTATAATCGTAGTTATGGTTTTTATGATAGGAAACGTACATAAACGTGTGAAGAGTTTAGAAGAAAAATAATTTTTATGAAAATCACAAAAGAAATACAAACAAAATTTACAAAACTTGGCATTAATAGTTGGAGTGAACTTGCGTTGATTTTGCCACATGAGTATGATGACTTACGCCTACAAGACACACTCCAAGTACAAAAAACACAAGTGATTGATGCTACAGTAGAGTCAATTTTTCGTGCCCCAAATTCAATACAAATAACTTTTTTCGCTCATAATTTTGGGTACACAGTAACGGGGGTGTTATTTAGACCTAAGCCTTATATGATGCACCAGTATGTAGTTGGCAGTCGTGATTATTATTTTGGTAGTATTGAATGTAAGAGTGGTCATTGTAGTATGAGTATGCCAAAAAAAATTACAACTATAGGTTCTCTAACACCTAAATATAAATCTGCTTTACGGAATGATGCAATGGTGCGTTTTACACAAAAGTATTTAACACAAGAAAACCTTTTAGAAGAAGGTTTACCTTTAAAGGTGATAGAAGAGGTTTTAAAAGTACATAATCCAACAGATACATTTTTAGAAAATGTAGAAATGACGGCTGAACTTTTAAGAGCTTTAAAATATATAGAGCTTCATGTTTATATGAAAATACTAGCTGGAAAAAGGCGTTATTTTGAGGCGAGTAAGAGTAAGGTGTGTAGGTATAAAAAATGGGCTAAGTCTTTACCTTTTACTTTAACTAAAGAGCAGATAAAAGCTATAGAAGATATTCAAAAAGATTTTAAAAAAGATGTGGCATCAAAACGTATGATTGTTGGAGATGTTGGTAGTGGTAAAACAATGGTAATTTTAGCATCGGTAGAGATGATGACACCACAAAAAAGTATACTCATGGCTCCTACAACAATCTTGGCGAAGCAACTTTTTGAAGAAGCACAGTTACATCTTCCACATGTTAAGAGTGTTTTGGTGACGAACAAGACGAAAAAAGTTGATTTAAGTACATTCGATTTTATAATCGGTACACATGCCCTTCTTTATAGAGAACTTCCACATGCGGACTTAGTAATGGTAGACGAACAGCATCGTTTTGGAACGAAGCAGAGAAACATGTTAGAAAAACTTGTAAGTGATGGTGAGACAAGACCACATTTTTTACAGTTTTCAGCTACCCCAATTCCAAGAACACAAGCTATGATAGAAACAGCAAATATTGATGTAAGTTTAATAACAACAACACCATTTAAAAAAGACATAGATTCAAAAGTCATACATAAAAATGATTTTCCTGACTTACTTATAAATATAAAAGAGGAAATTAAAAAAGGGAATCAAGTCCTTTTGGTATATCCACTTGTAGAGCAAAGTGAGGTTATCGAGTACCAAAGTATAGAAGAAGCAAGAGGCTATTGGGAAAAGAATTTTGACAATGTTTATGTTACACATGGCAAGGACAAAGAAAAAGAACAAGTGTTAATAGACTTTAGAGAAAAGGGAAATATTTTAATAGCAACGACGGTTGTGGAAGTTGGAATATCTTTACCAAGATTAACAACTGTTGTTATGGTTGGGGCAGAGAGACTCGGGCTATCTACCTTGCATCAGTTACGTGGAAGAGTAAGTAGAACAGGGCTTAAAGGATACTGCTTTTTGTATACAAATCAAAACAAGTCAAATAGACTCGAAGAGTTTGTAGAAACAAAAAGTGGTTTTGACATAGCTAACCTAGATTTAAAGTACAGAAAATCAGGTGACTTACTCAAAGGGCACGCGCAAAGTGGAAGTCAGTTTAAGTGGATAGACTTGAGTGAAGATGAAGCGATAGTAAAACAAGTCAAGCAAGATTTAGAAATTTAGTGTACTATTTCAGATAGTAAAAGTAAAGGAAAAGAAATGTGGGCAACAGCAAGACATATATTGGTAGATACAGAAGAAAAGTGTAATGATTTAAAGTTAGTGATTGAGAGTGGAGCGGATTTTGGTGCAGTAGCACAAGAAAACTCAAGTTGTCCTTCATCCGCAGAGGGTGGAGATTTAGGTAAATTCGGACCAGGACAAATGGTACCTGAATTTGATAAAGCAATTTTTAATGGTGATGTTGGTGTACTTTATGGACCAATTAAAACACAATTTGGTTACCATTTAATCGACATCACAGGAAGAGGATAGTCCTCTTTTATGGTAAAAGTATCTGCTATACAAATGCGTATGTGTGAGGAGAAAGCTCAAAATATAGCGAATGCTATAGAATCAGTTCGTACCTCACATGCAAATGGTGCAAACATTATACTTTTACCGGAGCTTTTTTCATCCCTTTACTTTTGTAAAGATATGGATGAAAAATACTTTGTATTAGCGAATCCTTTAAAAAATAACATCCTAATAAAACAATTTTCAGAACTTGCAAGAGAGTTAGAAGTAGTTATATTAGTAAGTTATTTTGAAAAAGCTCATGCAAAATATTATAACTCGCTTGTAGTTATAAATACCGATGGAATTGTTATGGATAATTACCGTAAAACACATATTCCTGATGGTGTAGGGTATGAAGAGAAGTTTTATTTTAAAGAAGGTGACACAGGTTTTAAAGTCTATGACACAGCATGTGGAAAAATAGGTGTTGGTATTTGTTGGGACCAATGGTTCTGTGAAACAGCACGTGCCTTAACGCTCAAAGGTGCAGAGATTATATTTTATCCCACTGCTATTGGGAGTGAACCTGAAATAAATCTTGACTCAAAAGAGCACTGGCAGAGAGTACAAATGGGTCACGCTGCAACAAATACCGTGCCCGTTGTTGTCGCTAATCGTGTGGGAGTAGAAAAAGGTGCTACATGTGAACTTACATTTTACGGCTCCTCTTTTATAACAGACTATACGGGTAAAATAATTGCAGAGGCTTCACGAGATAAAGAAGAGATTATTTACGCAGAGTTTGACTTAGAAGAAAATGCGAAACAAAGAGAATATTGGGGACTTTTAAAAGACAGAAGACCTAGTTGTTATACTGACCTAGTATAATTTCTTCTAAGTCGTCAAGTGGAGCACTTGTAATGTTTTCAAACTGTGTCTTGTTAAATGTTTGTTGCCGTTTTGCAAGTTGCCCTGTATGAATACTAATACGCTCTAGCATCTCTTCTTTTGTATATTTCCCATCAAGATAGTCTAAAACTTCAACAATCCCAATAGACTTCATAGCATGTGGAAGTCGTGTGTATTTTCTCTCTAACATGCAAACTTCATCAACTAAACCTAGGTCAAACATCTTGTGTGTTCGTTTTGCTATTCGCTCTCGTAGTACTTCTCTTGAAACATCTATATTGTAAATAGAAAGTTTTTTAATAATAGATTTGGGAGGATTTTTTGTAAACCAATCAGAAGGTGCACATGCAGAAGCTCTATAAATTAAAAGTGCTTTTTCAATTCTATAAGAATCACTTATAGATATGTTTTTCATATAATGTGGGTCGATTTTTTGCAGTAAAGCATAGGCCTTATCAAGGTCTGTTATTTCATGTTTAACACGCAAAGAGAGTTCTTGATTGATTTTTGGAAGTTCTGATAATCCTTGGATGAGCGACTTTAGGTAAAAGGAAGTACCACCAACTATTACAAGATTTTTATTTTCTTGTTTGCATGTGGCAAGTACATTTTTATAAATATTTATGAATATATCAACACTAAAATATTCGTTTGGATAGAGTGCATTGATTCCAAAGTGTGGGACAGAGTGTAACTCAGAGTTCGAAGGTTTTGCTGAGACAATATCTATCTCTTTATAAATACTTAGAGAATCAATAGAAAGTATATAGGCGTTCATTTTCTTTGCAATTGCAATAGCTAAATCACTCTTTCCAGAAGCAGTTGGACCAATGATAGCAACTTTTTTTATCTCTTTTATCATTGTGTAAGTATAGCATAGTTGTACGTTTCGCGAGACGGATGCGTACAACTACCATATATTGGATTTATAGAGCAAATTTTTTTTATAACATGCATTTAAAACAAGTTACGCTAAAATAAGTTTCAATAATATTTATGGGGCGACACTTGCAAAAAATGCTAAAAAAAGCGAAAGATTTTAATGAACTTATTATGTTTGAACATTCTATTTTTTCACTTCCTTTTATTTTTATTGCTATGATTGTTGCTGCTGATGGCTGGTTTGGATGGTGGCTGTTTTTTATGGGAATTATCGCAGCGCTTAGTGCGAGAAACTTTGCTATGGGTGTAAACCGTTATGCAGACAGAGATATTGACGCTAAAAACCCTCGAACTAAAAATCGCCCTAATGTAGACGGTAGAATTGATGGAAATTCTATTTTAATTTTTGTTTTTGTAAATGCTATAACTTTCATAGGAGTAGCGTACATGATTAATTCTCTTGCTCTGTCTTTGAGTGTACCTATTTTAATTGTATTGGGTGGGTATTCGTATTTTAAACGCTTTTCTTCGTTTGCACATGTGGTTTTGGGAATTTCTCTTGGTTTAGCTCCTATTGCAGGTGTTGTAGCTGTAAGTGCAACGATTCCTGTGTGGTCTGTCCTTTTAAGTATTGGAGTTATCTTTTGGGTTGCTGGATTTGATTTGTTATATTCACTGCAAGATATTGCGTTTGATAAAGAAAATAACCTTCATTCTATCCCTTCTAAGTATGGAGCTGAAGCGACGTTACTTATTTCATCCTTTTTTCACATGCTAACAATCCTTTTTTGGTCTTTGTTTGTTTGGAGTGCTTCACTTGGAATTTTTGCCTTTATTGCAGTTGTTTTGAGTCTTGTTATGCTTACGTATGAGCATTATTTAGTACGTAAAGACTTTACGCAGATTGATCGTGCTTTTTTTACGGTAAATGGTTATTTAGGTGTAGGATTTTTACTTTTTATTATCCTTGACAAGGTGCAATAAAATGGAACCTCGTTTAGTACAAGCTCCCATTAGCTTAGTTTTTTCTCAAGCAGATATGAATGAAGAGCTCTTTGAAAGAGAATACCACCAACTGAGTGAATCTGATGACAATGCTATAAACCAATGGCTAAAACTCGCTAAAGCAAGGGGAGAAACCTCTGATACAGACCCGATTTTACTCAACTTAGTTGTCGAACTTCATAATAAAATAGATGCCTTAGAACTGCTCATCAAAGATGAGGTTCCTGTTCGACTTTCTCTCACATGTGAAGCAGAAATTTATTCGATTGGTTTTGAGTACTTTAAACTCTCAGACGCACTTTTAGACGAAGGTGTGACGTATTATGGGCGTATTGAAATGCCTGTGCATCCTAAACGTGATGTAGGTGTTTTTTTTATTGCGAAAAATGCACAACTTGCACAAATAACACGTATACACGATAGAGATGAAAAAGAGTGGGCTGCGTACATGACAGCACGAGAACGTGTACTTATTCGTGAAGCAAAAGAGAGTAAATAATGCCAATAAATTCACAAATACTGAATGGCTTTTTTAACCTAGAATACATGGTCGTATTAATGGCAGGGGTTATTCTTTACCTTCTTTATTATGTTTATACAAAAGACCATGATTATACTAAAAATATTCATGCGGTGGCATCCGTAGTCGAAGAGTTAAATAGAGAAATATTTTACTTGAAAAAAAACATGACAGAGACACAAAAAAGTATTCAAATAAATACACGAGGCATGACAGATGAAGAAATATATGAGGAAATAGAGCGAAGTGTTTATGATATGGTACAACCAATTTCAGCTGGTGTAAAACAACTTCAAGCAAATATTTCTACTTTAGATGTTCAAATAGACGCACGCGTTACAAATTTAGAAAATGGTGTGAAACAGTTTGCAATGCCAAATGCTATTAATGGAAATGATGATGAAAAAATAACTTCACTCTTTAAGCAGGGTGTTACACTTGAAACAATTTCTAAAGAATTAAACATAGCAAAACCAGAAGTTGAATTTGTTTTGAAAATAAATAAGTTACGATAATGGCAGATAAAAGGCTCTTTTATTTAGTATCTCTTTTAATCGGTATGGGAATAATATTATCATACTCACTCTCAACGTATACAACCTTGCTTTTTGGTGTGAATGAATTCCATTTCGCATTAAGACAAACTGTTTTTGGAGTTTTTGCGATTATAATTATTTGGATTCTCTCACAGCTTAATCCAGACAAATGGCTTACCCCCATTGGTTTTAGTCTTTTTTTAGGTTCGGCTATTATTATGGTGTCTATGCCTTTTTTACCTGATTCTATTGTACCTACAATTGGCGGGGCGAAAAGATGGATAAAAGTGGCAGGATTTTCTTTGGCTCCTGTTGAATTTTTTAAAATAGGATTTGTGTACTTTTTAGCTTGGAGTTTTTCAAGAAAATTAGGGCATCATGGTGGAATGGGACTTGTAAATGAGTTTAAACGCTTTTTCCCTTATGCACTTATATTTGTAGCTTCTATGTTTGTTATAGCCTTTGTTCAAAGTGACCTTGGTCAAGTTGTAGTCCTTGGTTTAACACTTCTTTTTATGTTGATGTTTGCTGGAAGTAGTTTTCGTTTTTTCTTTAGTATTCTTTCTGTAGTCATTACATTTTTTGTCTTTTTTATTGTTACGGCAGAACATAGAATTATCCGTATAAAGTCATGGTGGGCATTAGCACAAAACTCTGTTTTAGCACTTTTTCCGGAGTCTATAGCAGAGCAATTACGCGTTCCAACTGAGGTTGAACCTTACCAAATTGGGCACTCTTTAAATGCTATTCACAATGGTGGTTTTTTTGGAACTGGAATCGCAAATGGAACCTTTAAACTCGGCTTTTTATCGGAGGTTCATACAGACTTTATTATGGCGGGTATTGCAGAAGAGTTTGGGTTTTTTGGAGTTTTCTTTGTTGTATTTATTTTTATGTGGTTTTTACAAAGAATATTTAAGGTTGCAAATCGTACGACTGAGCAAACAATTTATCTCTTTAGTATTGGCATAGGTTTGTTACTTTCTTTTGCATTTTTAGTAAATGCATACGGAATTAGTGGGATTACGCCTATTAAAGGTATTTCAGTTCCCTTTCTCTCGTATGGAGGATCAGCAATACTTGCAGCTTCTATAGGTGTAGGAATGGTTTTAATGGCTTCAAAAAAAGCAGATATGGACAGGTTGGACTAAATGAAATTATGTATTACAGGTGGGGGAACAGGTGGTCATTTAATGATAGCCTCAGCACTCCTTGAAGCAGCTGTTTCTAAAGGATATGAAGTTATATTTATAGGTTCTATTCAGGGGCAAGATAGAAAATATTTTGAACATAAAAGTAAGTTTTCACATGTATACTTTTTACCTACAACGGGTGTTGTAAATCAAAAAGGTTTTGGAAAACTCAAAGCATTATATAAAATTTTTCGGGCATTTTTAACTGCTCGAATGCTTTTAAAAATGCATACAATAAATGTCATTTATAGTGTAGGTGGCTTTTCAGCCGCACCTGCTTCTTTTGCAGGTTTGAGTAAAAGAATACCACTTTTTATTCATGAACAAAATGCAGTCGAGGGGAGATTAAACTCTCTTTTAAAACCTTATGCGAAAAGGTTTATTTCCGCATATGATGATAATTCTTCTATTAAAGGGTACCCGGTTAAAGAGAGCTTTTCTAAAAGTGCAAGAGTACGAACAACTCTAAAAACCATAATGTTTGCCGGTGGTTCACATGGAGCAAGAGCTATTAATGACCTTGCTTTAAGTGTTGCTAAAGAGCTTCAAAAAAGAGGTGTGAAAATCATCCATCAAGCAGGTGAGAGTGATTATGAAAGAGTGTATAAAGCCTATGAAGCTTTAGGTGTAGAGGTTACACTTTATGGGTTTACACATGATATGCCTGAGATTATTCCACATGCTGACCTTTGTGTCAGTCGTGCTGGGGCTAGTACACTTTGGGAATTAACTACAAATGCTTGTCCTTGCTTTTTTATTCCCTACCCTTATGCTGCAGGGGATCATCAGTACTACAATGCAAAATTTATAGTTGACCATAACCTTGGATGGTGTCATAGAGAAAATGATGATTTAAAAGATAATTTTTTAGCAATACTCGATGAGAATTTAGAAGAAAAAAGTAAATCCTTACTTCACTATGCAAGTAATGATGTAGCGTCGCAAATGATAGACGATGTTGTAGGCTTTTTAGATGATTAGAGAATTAGCACAGGACTTAGTTGATGTAATCTTTGACTGGGGATATTTGGGGATATTTTTACTTATGGTAGTAGAATCTTCTTTTATACCTTTTCCAAGTGAAATTATTCTTATTCCTGCTGGGTATTTAGCCTCTCAGGGTACAATGAACCTAGGAATGATTATAGGGAGTGCTTTAGGGGGTTCTTTAGTTGGAGCTTTTATAAACTACTTTTTGGCACTTTTATTAGGAAGAAAAATACTACAAAAATATGGAAAATATTTCTTTATTAGCGAAAATTCTTTACATAAAATGGATACGTATTTCGCAAAACATGGGGCTATTTCTACTTTTATAGGAAGGCTCATTCCCGGAATTCGTCAACTGATTTCTATTCCAGCTGGTTTGTCTCGTATGAACCTTGCTGTATTTACTACCTACACTGCTTTAGGTGCAGGTATATGGGCTTTGATTTTAACGATGCTTGGGTACTTCATAGGGGAAAATGAAGCACTTTTAGCTGCTTACTTAAAACAAATTACTATACTCGTTTTGGTCTTATTGCTTTTACTTGGTCTTTGGTATACTTACGTACAAAAAAATAAAAAAGAGAATTAAAATGTTAGAATTTATGAATCAAACTGGTATATTTGGAACACGCGCACCTTTATTTATGGACTTAGTGAGTGTTATTGTCGCGTTACTCCCATTTTTAATGTTAGGAATTATTGCTTTAGCGAAAAAAAAGAAGTATAAACTTCATGCACTTTTTCAAGCAATTTTATATGTAATTTCTGTTTTAGTTTTAACATTTTTTGAAATCGGTGTACGTTTTGTTGGTGGGTTTAAAAGCTTTATGGAAGGAAGTGGGGTAGGGCACGATTATGCGATTATTGTACTTATTTTTCATATCATGATCTCCGTTATGACTTTAATTATTTGGACTACTACACTTTTTATGGCGAAAAAACAGTTGCAATTAAATAAGCATAAAAAAGCTGGTTGGCTTACATTTTTAGGTGTGCTTATGACAACACTTACTGGCATGTGGGTTTATCTCATTTTATTTGTATACTAGAAGGAAAATGATATGTTAAAAATAAACGATAAAGCACCCGAGTTTTGTTTACCAAATCAAGATGAGGTTGAAATGTGTATGCGTGATCTCAAGGGAAAATGGATAGTTCTCTATTTTTACCCAAGAGACAATACTCCTGGTTGTACAACTGAAGCATGTGAATTTACAGAGGCAGCTCCTGATTTTTCTGAACTTGATGCGATCATAATTGGAGTAAGTGCAGACACTCCAAAAAAACATAGAAATTTTATAGAAAAACATACTTTAGGCATTACCCTCTTAAGTGATGAATCAACAGATATGATGCAAGAATATGGTGTTTGGCAACTGAAAAAGAACTATGGAAAAGAATATATGGGCATTGTGAGAACAACTCTAATAATTAACCCTGATGGTATTGTTAAAGCAGTCTTTGAGAAAGTACGCGTAAAAGAACATGTTCAAAAAGTGCATGAAGCATTGTTGGTATTGCAAACTTAATACAATATAAAGAAAACAGATGCTAAACTGTACGAGCAGAGTTATAGTATTTGGAGATATGAAATGTTGTTAAACAGATTCTATAGAGTATTTTTGATAGTAATACTGTTACATGCATCCCTCTTCGCAGCAAGTTCTGAAAAAGAACTTGAAGCTGTTGTAATTGGTAAATTTAGCCACTTCATTACATGGCAAGAAAAAGAAGATAATAAAAATTTTATTATTACTATATTTAACAATAATACATTCGATACATCTCTTGAAACCCTCTATCACAATAAAAAAATTCATAAAAAACCGGTAAAAATAAACTATATAGATAGTATTGATGATATAGGTTTTACACATATTTTATTTGTCACTACACACTCGATACAAGATCAAAAAAGTATTATAGATTATGCACAAAAGAACGCAATTTTGACCATTAGTAAAAATAGTGGTTTTGCACAAAGAGGTGGCGTAATTCAACTTTCTTTTGTTTCTCAAAAAATTCATTTGAAAATTAATAATAATGCGGCAAAGAAATCAAATCTAAAAATTAGTGCGTTATTGTTGTCAATTGCAAACGTAATCCAAGGGGACAAGTAATGTTTAAATACTTTAAGGGCTTAAGTATCTTTATTCTTATGTATGCACAAATGTTAAGTGCAACTGAACTTTATGACAAGAGTTTAGATGAACTGTTTTCAATGGAAACACAACTCAAAGCAGACATAGGATCTCGTAGTGGATCAAGAGATTTTCTAGACTCTAAGGTGCCGATTAAAGTTATTACAAACAAAGAGATAGAAAACTCAGGTTTGAAAAAGGTGACAGAGTTACTTCGTTATTTTATAGCAGGATTCAACGCTCCTTCTCCCGCGATTAAAGATGGATCGGATCACATTAGCGTAGGGACAATACGTGGCTTAAATCCGGATCAAGTTTTAGTTTTAGTGGATTCGAAGCGTTTACATACATCAGCACTGATTAATGTAAATGATACCGTAGGAAGAGGAAGTACTGGAGTAGATTTAAATACAATTCCAGTGGCTTCTATTGAGCATATTGAAATACTTAGTGATGGTGCAGCTGCACAGTATGGTTCTGATGCAATAGCTGGAGTGATTAATATCATTTTAAAAGCTGGTGGTCATGAAAGTGTAGTAAGCTCGAAAATAGGGTCAAATTATGAGGGTGGGGGAACTATTATTCAAGCAGATATGTTCCACTCCATAGCCTTAGACTATGACGGATTTATAAATATAACAACAAATATTTTAGAACAATCAAAAACGAATCAAGCAAGAGATGGAAGTAGCTCACCACTAGGACAACCAGAAGCTACAGATTTTTCTTTAGCGCTTAACACATTTATACCACAAGAAAATGATATTAGTATGTATTCACATGCTCTTTTTAACTATAGAGACAGTCAAAATAATGCTTTTTTTAGAGATGCAACAAGTGATAGAAATAATATACTTCTTTATCCAAATGGATTCTTAGCAAATATAAATTTGAAAATGATAGATTTATCTTTTGTTGTTGGAGCAAGAGGCAGGTTCAATAATGATGTAGCATGGGATGCTAGTCAAACCTTAGGATACAATGTAATTAATTATTATGTAAGTAATTCTTTGAATGATTCATTAGGAATCACCTCTCCTACATCCTTTGACAGTGGTGGTTTAGAAGTTGTTCAAGCGACTACAAACCTAGACATAAAACGTACATTTAGTACTTTTAATCTTGCAGGCGGATTAGAATTTCGATACGAAGGTTTTGGAATAAATGCAGGTGAAAAAGCATCCTATGAACTCGGGACGAATAGTAACAATGCTGGAGCACAAGGATTCCCAGGATTCCAGCCAGAAAATGAAGTCGATGTAAACAGAAAGAGCATAGCAATTTATGCACAGCTTGACAAACAAATAGGAAAACTGAGTTTTGATGTAGCTACGCGACTTGAGAACTATTCTGATTTTGGTTTTACAAATGATTATAAGTTGTCTTTAGCATATAGAGTTTATGAAAAATTACTACTTAGATCATCCGCGAGTACAGGATTTCGTGCACCATCTTTAGCCCAGTCTTATTATAGCTCCTTTAGTACAACTGATGTTGGCGGTACACTGAGTCAAACCGCTACTTTAAAGACAAGTCATCCCCTCGCAATCATTTTAGGTGCAGAGGACTTAAAACCAGAAAAATCTTTACACTTTACTTCAGGTTTTGTGTATAAACATACGAGTGATACTACACTAAGTGCAGATTATTTTTATACAAAAATTGATGATAGAATTATGTTGTCAGGTGATATTGATGCTGCAGTGGATCCTACTGCATTTGCTCAGTATGGAATTACAACAGCACGCTTTTTTACCAATGCTGTAAATACGCAAACACAGGGAATTGATTTAAGTGTTGCACATGTAAGAAGTTTAGAAAATAATGCTGACTTAAAGTTTCGCGCCTCTTATTCGTACTCAAAAACAAAGATTCTTAGTTTTAATTCGAGCCATATACCTGGTCTCAATGATTCTATTGCAGAGAGAGAACGACTTGAAAATATACAACCAAAAGACTACTTAAAATTACTCATAAATTATGAATTAGAACCGATAAATATAGCACTCAATATAATGAGAGTAGGAGAGTTTAATGATGTTTTTAATGATAAAGTACAAACTTTTTCACCGCAGTGGACTACGGATTTAGATATAGCGTACAAGATAACAAAAAAGATAAAAATTGCTTTAGGAGGTATAAATATTTTTAATACATATCCTGATAAATGGAATTCTACTAATACAATTTCGTACTCACGTTATTCGCCCTTAGGGTTTAATGGTGGGTTTTATTATGTAAGGGGTTCTTATGAATTTTAATAATTTGTCGATTCGGACTAAACTTATCTTATTGCTAAGTTTATCAGCAATGATTGCATTAAGTATTTCAATGATTGCATCAAGTTACTCAGTTTTGAATTCACAAAAAGATGAATCGCTAAAGAGCCTTACACAACTCGCACAAATTAGCAGTGAAAATATCACAGCCTCACTTTTATTTGATGATGTAACGAGTGCTAGTAATATTTTAAAACCATTAAGCATTAATGTAAATATTACAATGGCTTTGTTGTATGGTGAAGATGGTACGCTCTTTGCATCCTATCTCTCAAAAGATCTTAAAAAAACACATAAAATACAAAAAACACTTCAAGATAAACCAACTGTAATTACACATTTTATAGATTGGGATCTTATGATTGTTACAGTACCTGTAATTCTTGATGAAAATATTATTGGGCACCTTCAAATTATCTCAGACACTAATCAGTTAAAGCAAAAAGTGATTGACCAGTTGGTTATGATGACATTTATTGGTTTTATAAGTTTATTTATTATTGTTCTTTTAGCTTTTAAGCTCCATAAAATTTTTACAAAACCAATATTTAATCTTATTGAAATTATGGATAAGGTATCAAAAAATAATGAATATGATGTAGTAGTACATTGTAAAAATAATGATGAATTTAAACATTTGTATAGTGGTTTTAAAGATATGCTTCAAAAAATAGATATTCAAAATAAAAAGATTGATGCCATACATCAGCAAACACGTGATTCTATTGAGTATTCAGCTGGAATTCAAACAGCTCTTTTACCGATAAAAGAAAATATTTATACTTTTTTTGATGATTCTTTTACGCTTTGGGAACCTAAAGACACCGTTGGTGGTGATATTTACCTCTTTGAAACCTTACGTCATAAAGATGAAGCCTTATTAATGGTTATAGACTGCACAGGGCATGGTGTACCGGGTGCATTTGTTACGATGATTGTAAAAGCAATAGAAAAAGAGATAGTTGCTAAACTGATAAAAAGTGATTATGAGATTAATCCAGCAGTAATTATGCAGTATTTTAATAAAAATATGAAAAAGTTACTACGTCAAGATGATAAAGATTCAAAATTAAACGCAGGGTTTGATGGCGGCATAATTTATATAAATAAAAGAGAAAAGATTTTAAGGTTTGCAGGTTCCCAAACACCACTGTTTGTGGTACAAGACAACACATTAAAAGTGATTAAGGGTGATAAACAATCAGTTGGATATAAAAAATCTGATGTTGCTTATAAATATACGCAACATGAGATTGATCTTTGTAAGGCAACTTCGATTTATCTTACTTCAGATGGTTATCTTGACCAAACTGGTGGGGAAAAAGGTTTTCTTTTTGGTAAAAAACGTTTTGGAAAACTTGTTGAGAGTCTTTATACCCTTCCCTTTAGCGAGCAATTAGAAAAGTTTAAAGAAACGTTTTGCACATATAAGCGTACACAAGAAACGAAAGATGATACGACGCTTGTTGGTTTTTATCTTAACTTAGGAGATTCACATGACAGCAAATAGTGATATGATTATCAATAGAATAGAACACATCTTTAATGGTGATATTGATTTAAACTCACGTAAAGAAGATGTTCAAGAACTTTTACAAGAGTTTAAAAAAGTTAATAGGCAACTCTATAAAATTCTAAAAATCGGTGATAAAATCCAACGTAAAGATTACGAAGAATTAAAGTCAAGATTTGATGAAATTACAGACCTTAATGAAGAGATAGAGCAAACGCAAAAAGAAGTGGTATTCACAATGGGTACAATTGCTGAATTTCGAAGTCATGAAACAGGTCTTCATGTTAGAAGAGTTGCGCTTTATTCGAAAATATTAGGGAAGTATTATGGACTTAATGAAAGAGAAGCGGATATGCTTTTTTATGCTGCACCCATGCACGATATTGGAAAATTGCTATTCCTGATGCGATTTTAAATAAACCCGGTAAACATACTGAGGAAGAATTTATAATCATGAAAGAGCATGCAGAACTTGGATACAAAATGATTAATGACTCCGATAGACCACTCCTAGTCGCAGCAGCTATCATAGCACATGAGCATCATGAAAAATATGATGGTAGCGGCTATCCAAGAGGGTTATTTGGCACTGATATTCATATATATGGAAGAATTACAGCGCTAGCTGATGTTTTTGATGCACTGGGTAGTAAAAGAGCATATAAAGAAAAATGGAGTGATGAAAAAATATTTGAATATATTAAAAAGCAAAGTGGAAAGCATTTTGATCCAATCTTGGTCAATATATTTTTTACAAATCTTGATGAGTTTCTTGCTGTACGTGATGAATTGCAAAATGAAGATGAAGAAGAGGTTGTATCATGTTAAATCAAAGCTTATACAGTTATAAAGACGCTCTGGACAGAGAAGGTATTATTTTTACATTTTGTGGACCAATATCACATGATATTGTTGAGGGAGTTGGAGTAACGCTTAAAAGTCAAATGCAAGAAGATGATGTAAGTCGAACAACAGCGATGAAGGTTTTTGCTATATTTATTGAACAGGTTCAGAATGTTATAAATTATTCTCAAGAAAGAAATGATACGTCTGTTGATATGGGTATGGGAATTATCGTAGTTGGAAAACATGATAATAAACATTTTATTGTGGGTGGAAATAAAATACATACATCGAAGGTTGCAGAACTTGAGAAGAATCTAAAAGATTTAGTTAAAATGGATAAAAATGAATTGAAAATATTTTATAAAGAAAAAAGAAAAGTCAATAACAATGCAGACAGTAAAGGGGCAGGTATTGGTTTTATAGAGATGGCTCGAAAGGCTACTCAGCCACTTGAGTACAGTTTTGAGAAAATAGATGATGCGTATTCATTTTTTTCCATTGAAGCAAATATTTAATAAAGGACTATACAAATGCAAAGATTAGAAATAGAAAAAACAAAAAGTTCACCACAAATAGATTTTAATGCACAGACACATACGCATTTAATACGTGGAGAGTCTTACCCTGAAAACACAACACAATTTTACACTCCAATTTTAGAATGGATTACTATGTATTTACGTGAAGGTTATGAGGGAGAAATTAATTTCAATATAGAGTTGATTTACTTTAACAGTAGTAGTTCTAAAGTACTTTTGGATTTATTTGATATATTAGAAGAAACAAATAATAATAAAATCATAGTGAATTGGATTCATGATGAAGAAGATGAAGCCATGGAAGAATACGGCGAAGAATTTCAAGAAGATATTGAACATATTACATTTGTTATTAAAACAAAAGAATAGTTAAGCACTTTTAAAACTAACTTTAAGTATAATTCGCGGATTTTTCTTTATTGAATGAAGTAAAGAAAACATTAACAGAGTATGTCAAAAGTTAGTGCGACCCTCCTTTTTAGGAGTGACCCGTCCGATATTCTCAAAGATTAACTAACAAAACTCTTCGCACAAAATGTTGCGATTTAAGGATTACCTATGGTAACTATGAAAGACCTTTTAGAATGTGGTGTACACTTCGGACACCAAACACGTCGTTGGAACCCGAAAATGAAAAAGTATATTTTTGGTGTTCGTAAAAATATTTATATTATTGATTTACAAAAAACACTTCGTTATTTCCGTACTACGTATACAGTTGTTATGGATGCTGCTGCTGAAGGACAAACTGTTCTTTTTGTTGGTACAAAAAAACAAGCACGTAACTCTGTAAGAGATGCAGCGATCGCATGTGATATGCCTTATGTTGATAACAGATGGTTAGGTGGTATGCTTACTAACTTTCCAACTATTCAAAAATCAATCCGTAAACTTGACATTATTACTGAAATGCAAGAAAATGGTCAAATTGACTTACTTACGAAAAAAGAAGCATTAATGCTTGCACGTAAAAAAGTTAAATTAGAGTCATATTTCGGTGGTATTCGTAAGATGAAAAAACTTCCAGATATGCTTTTTGTTGTTGATGCAGTAAAAGAGCATATTGCTGTTTTAGAAGCAAGATGTCTTGGTATTCCTGTTGTTGCTCCACTTGACACGAACTGTGATCCAGATTTAATTGATTATCCAATTCCTGGTAATGATGATGCAATCCGTTCAATTCAACTTTTTTGTCGTGAAATGACTGCTGCAATTAACGAAGGTAAGGCTTTAAAAGACGCACCTGAGGAAGAAGAACAAACAGAAGAAGAAGCAACTGAAGCTCCAGCTGCAACAGAAGAAGCATAGTTATGGCAGTTACTGCAGCTCAAGTTAAAGAATTACGAGCAGCTACTGATGCTGGTATGATGGACTGTAAAAAAGCACTTGTTGCATGTGATGGAGACATGACTAAAGCAACTGAGTGGTTAAAAGAACGTGGTATCGCTAAAGCTGCTAAAAAATCAGCAAGTAGAATTGCTGCTGAGGGTCTTGCTGGAATTGTAATCGCTGATGATTTCTCAAAAGCGTCTGTTATCGAAATTAACTCTGAAACTGACTTTGTTTCTCAAAATGAAGGTTTCCAACAGCTAGTAAAAGACGTTGCACAAGATATTTATGACAATCAGCCAGCTGATGTTGCTGCGTTTAATGCTTCAAAATTTGGTGAAACTTTTGCTGAAGAAGTAAGAAAAATTGGTGAAAAAATTGAGCTACGTCGTTTTGGTACATTGAACGCTGATAGTACAACTGCACTTAATGGTTATATTCACTCAAACACGCGAATAGCAGTTATTGTTTCTGCTAAATGTGACAGTGAAAAAACTGCTGAAGGTATGCGAGCTGTAATGAAGCAAATCGCTATGCATACATCTGCAATGAAGCCAACAACACTTTCTTACAAAGATTTTGATGCTGCATATGTTGAGAGTGAAACGAAAGGTAGAATCGAAGCACTTAAGAAAGAGAATGTAGAATTGTCTCGTCTTAAAAAGCCTCTTAAAAATGTACCAACGTACATTTCTATGATGCAACTGACTGATGAGGTTATGGCGCAGGCTGAAGCTGATATTAAAGCTGCATTAAAAGAGCAAGGAAAACCAGAAAAAATCTGGGACAAGATTGTTCCTGGTCAAGTAGCTCGTTTTATTTTAGATAACACAATGTTAGATAAAGAACAAGCTCTACTAGACCAACAATATGTTTTAGATGATAAACTTTCAGTTGCACAAGCTGTAACGGCAGCAGCTAAAGCACTTGGTGGTACTGCTGAGATTACTGAATTTATTCGCTTTGAAGTAGGCGAAGGAATTGAGAAAGCAGTAGATGACTTTGCTGCAGAAGTTGCTGCACAAATGGCGTAAGCTGTTAGCGCAACTTTTCTTCTTTACACTTTGAGGCTAGAACTTCTGTTCTAGCCTTTTTTTACTCTTTTTATTTTCTTTTATCCACATTCTTTTTACTAAAAATTAAAATACCGATTTATAAACTAGTTAAAAGCTCTATTTAAAGCTGAAAAAAGTGCTTTTATAGAAGCTGTAGCAATATCGTTGTCAGATCCTACTCCAAAGCATGACGCAACACCTTTAGCTTGGATTTCTATGTATGCAATAGCTTTTGCTGAGCTTTTATCTCCACATGAATGCTCTGAGTATGAAGTAAGAACAAAGTCATTTTCACAGTTTTTCATTAATGCTTTCTTACATGCATCTATGGGACCATTTCCCTCTCCCTCAGCGAGTATAGTCTCTCCATTAAAACTATATGTGAGTTTACATGTGGAAACTTGAGAGTTTGAAGCATGTGTAAAGTCAATGAACTTAATATTTCTTTCTGCTTCAAAATACGTTGTTTTAAAAATATCTGCAATCTCTTTTGAGGTTAATTCTCTTCCCTTTGCATCGCTAAGTTCTTGGACTATTTTTCCTATTTCAGGGTGCATAGCTTTTGGTAGTTGGTAGCCATAGTTTTTTTCTAAAATATAGGCTACTCCACCTTTTCCAGACTGTGAGTTTATACGAATAATACTTTCATATGTACGTCCAACATCAGCTGGATCGATTGGTAAATAGGGAACTTCCCAAAAAGCATCATCTTTTGCCTCTTGGTATGCTAAACCTTTGTTGATAGCATCTTGATGTGATCCTGAAAATGCTGTATAGACTAACTCGCCAACATAAGGATGTCTTGCATGTGTACCCATCTCAGTACAACGCTCAACAACATCTAAAACTTCATCTATATTTGTAAAGTTTAGTTGTGAATCTACACCTTGCGTTGTCATGTTTAATGCTAATGTTATTATGTCTACATTTCCTGTTCTCTCACCATTACTTAAAAGTGTTCCCTCTACTCTGTCCGCTCCTGCTAAAAGTGCAAGTTCAGTCGCTGCTATAGATGTTCCTCTATCGTTATGTGTATGTGTAGAAATGAAAACATTCTCACGATTATCTAAATTACGTGCCATCCATTCTATTTGGTCAGCATAAATATTTGGTGTTGACATTTCAACTGTTGCTGGTAAGTTTATAATTACTTTACGTGTATCTGAAATACCCCAACAAGCTGTTACTGCATTACAAATACGAGCAGAAAACTCTAACTCAGTTCCCGTAAAACTCTCAGGTGAATACTCCAAAAATATTTGACCATCATGCTTTTTTTCATACTGTTTAACTAATTCTATTCCACCTAATGCAAGTGCAATAATTTCATCTTCACTTTTAGCAAAGACTATTTTTCTTTGCGCTACAGATGTTGAGTTATATAAATGCACAGTTGCTTTTTTTACACCTTTTAATGACGCAAATGTTTTAGCAATTAAGTTTTCTTTGGCTTGGACTAAAACTTGCACTGTTACGTCATCAGGAATTAAGTTGTCATCGACTAAACGACGTAAAAAGTCAAATTCTACTTTTGAAGCAGATGGAAAACCAACTTCTATTTCTTTGAAACCAAGTTTAAGTAAGAGTGAAAAAAGTTCAAGTTTTTTTTCCATGTTCATAGGGTTAATAAGTGCTTGATTTCCATCACGTAAATCAACACTACACCACTTAGGAGCATGTGTAATTATTTTTGTAGGCCAAACTCGGTTTGGTAAATCTATTTTGGGGTAGGGCTTGTACTTCCCTTGCTTAATTTGTACCTCAGGGGCATCATAATTCATAATGAATCCTTGAACTTTATTTTGATTAACACACTCTTACATACTATAATCAATTGTGGAATTATAGCAAATTTTTAGAGAGTCGTGCCTAATTTTATGGAAGTAAATATTTTGCTAAGGTATGGTACAAATCATCTTCGTCTATAGGTTTTACAACGTAACCATCCATTCCCGCTTTTAGAAATCTGTCTCTATCCCCTGCCATAGCATTTGCGGTAAGAGAAATTATTGGAGAGCAGCTATCTTTATATTTTTTTCGTAATACTTTCATCGCTTCAAGACCATTCATATTTGGCATATTTTCATCCATAAGAACTAGATTATATTTATGAGGTTTATACATATCTATTGCTTCTAGCCCATCATTTGCCATGTCGCAGGTAAGGCCAAAGTCTTCGAGCAACATTTCCACTAATATTTGGTTAGTTCTATTGTCTTCAACGACAAGGATATGCCCTTGTAATGAATTTTCTTTCTTTTCTTCTTTGAAGTCCTTAACTATTTTTATACCTTGTGTAGATTCTAATTTTTTTAGAGGGATTTTTACGCTAAAAGTACTCCCTTTACCCTCTTTTGATTCTAATTCTATTTTTCCACCCATTAAGTCTACTAAACTCTGCGTGATGCTCAGTCCTAATCCTGTGCCACCGTATTTTCGACTTATTGAATTATCTGCTTGCTCAAAGGGTTGAAAAATTCTATCTTGCGTTTCTTTATTCATGCCTATGCCATTATCAATTACTTTGATAATGAGTATAGTATTAACGTACGTTACATCGAGTGTTATTTCACCTTCATTAGGAGTAAATTTCACTGCATTAGAAATCAGATTCAATATAATTTGCGATATTCTTTGCCAGTCTCCAAAAAAATTATTTTGAAGACTCGTATCAATAGTATGATGAAAGACTAAATGTTTACTCGTTGATAATCCAACAAAATGATGTGTAATAGAGAGAATTTCATTATAAGCATTAAAAGAATAGGGCTCAATAGTAAAGCTTGAATCTTTTATTTTTGATAAATCTAATATATCATTAATGAGAGCAAGAAGTGATTTTGAGCTACCTTGTATTTTGTGAGCAAAATCTTTATATTTTTTGTTTTCCAATTTTTTTTGCAGTAAAGCACTAAAGCCTATAATTGAGTTTAGAGGTGTTCTCAACTCATGACTCATATTTGCCATAAACTTTTCTTTGGATTTCTCAGCTGTTATATCATGCTCAATGGAGGTGTATCCTACGATCTCTTTTTTATTATTATACGTAGCAATTATGGAACTTCTAACCCAATAGAGTTTTCCATTCTTCTTCTGTTTTTCCAGTTCGCCTATCCAGATATTAGTGATTTTTAATACATCTAGCACTTCATCCATTATACACTTGTTATCATCGAGGTGGAGGTAGCCTTTATAACTCTTCCCTATCAAATTCTCTTTTTTATATCCACTAATATTGCAATATGCTACACTGACTTCAGTTATTATTCCGTCTCTATTACAGCTCGAAGAGATTACATTTTCACTTAAAATATTGAGTGATTTATTTAACTTTTCTTGTGCGGTTCTTGATTGCTTCAACATCAATTTATCTTTTTTTTGATTCAATCTAATCATGAATAAGACTATTACTAGCAATAAAAATATAACAAGACCAATAATCTGAAATACAAATGTATAATCAAAAAGATTTCCCCGTACCCTTGGGTCGAATGGAAAAGAATAAAAAATCAACTTAAATACCCCGTTTCGAGTTTACTAGAAAATTTAGCGTTCAGCTAAATAGGCTTGCCTCGTGGGATGTTTATTCTTTGGACTTTGCAACACTATTCACCCAAGTGTTATAAATAATTTGTCTTTCATTTGCACTTATATTTTGTAGTGCCTTTTCAAATATTGTATTTAAAATTGGCTCATCTTTTCTTGTAGCAATTCTATAGGGTATATCTATATTAATTCTTCCAGTTATACTTAAAATTCCTAGATACTCTTTATGAAGCCTATAGTTTATGATGGGTAAACTATCTATATATCCAAAAACGTTGCCTGTCTCAACTGCATGTAAGCCATCGGTTAATGATTTCACAGTAACAATTTTTATATTTGGATATTTTTGTTTTAAAAAATATCCAATAGAATAACCTTCAACAACTGCAAAAGTTTTGTCGAGTACTTCTGTTATATCATTAATAAACATCTCACTTGCATTCGTTGCTATGACAGTAGATACGCTGATAAATGGTTGTGTAAAATTCATATATTTTGCACGCTCAGGTGTGATGGATATGATGGAATAGATATCGCATTCTCTTTTTTTTGCTTTTTCTATACTTTGTGTCCAAGAGTTTGTATTAACAAGTGTTATTGGTATATTTAATGTTTCACTTATGATTTTTATATAGTCATGGGCAATCCCAATATGCACATTGTTTTCAATTTTTTCAAATGGCATCCAGTCAGGATCAACACACATCTTAATCGTTTTTTTATTTTGTAAATATTTTTGCTCTGCATCATTCAAGCTAAAGTTATTTTCTTTTGTATGTGCCTGAGAGAAAGAAAGTAATGATATAAGGAAGGCAAGATATATTTTTTTCATATTTTTCCAAGATTTTTAGTAGACATTTGAATGTCATTATATCTAAAAAGAGTACTCTCTTAAAGTAATGATGAACAAAGCTCCGTCTTGCGTGTTTTGCACATGAATGACGCCATTGTTTTTTGTAACAATTTGCGAAGTCATATAAAGACCAATTCCTGTTCCATTATTTTCTTTTTTTGTACTAATATTTGGTTTAAAAATATGCTTAATAATATTTTTAGGGATACCACCTGCATTGTCTTGCACTTCAATATAAATATGTGAATCTTTATGAAAACAGCGTATTATTACTTCTCTAGATTGAATTTTTTTCTCATTAAAGGCATCAATAGAATTATTTATAAGGTTTATAAAAAGATGTTTAAACTCATTTTTATTTCCAAATATTTGGATTTCATTATCTATTTCTAAATGAATATGGAGGTTTTGGGCTATAAGCTCATCTTTAAGTAAGGTTTGAACATTTTGGATAACTGTACTTATATGAAATTTCTCACTTTTTGTTGAAGGGCGTAAGAATGTTCTAAATTCATTGAGTGTATTGACCATATGGTCTATTTGAAGATGTACACCTTTTTGTAAATCATTTATATATGTATTATTAATATCATGTGATAAATAATCATCTTGTAGCATATCCATCATCATGCTTATTGCGTTGAGTGGTTGTTTCCATTGGTGGGCAACTGCATCTATCATTTCACCCATCGCAGCTAGGCGAGACTGTTTTTCAATGATTTTGTCTTTTCTGTCATGCTCTAAAAGGTTTCTTTTATCCCATTTTTTTAAAAAGAATTTATTTTCTTTTGTTATTTTTTCATTGATGTGAACTTGTTCATTGTAGAGTGTTATTAAGTCTTGAATTTTTAGGTTGAGGCACGGGTCTGTATCTTTTGCTAAGTCTTGAATTGTGCTAATAAGTTCTTGCGTAGCTTTAGGATTATACGTTGACATTCATGACCTAGTGTTGATTTTAATTATTATAGCAAAGAAAATATTGAAATAGTTTTAAAGAGTGGAATTCCCACGAAATGTGGGAATTGAGAAGTGGCTAAAAGTTGATTAGCACTGGTATGTAGTTTTAAACTCATACGCAGTTGCACGACCTTCATCTGGCCATACATCACGTTCAAAACGGTAATGTTGGTATGCATCGATAAACTCTTGTGTAAACACAGGTTTAAGGAAATCACAATCAATAATAAGACCTTCAAGTGCTTCACGTAAAGTGTGTGGCATTTGAGGGATATTTTTCTCACGAATTTCATCAAGAGAAAGTTCAAATAAATCTTCATCCATTGGACCAACAGGTACAGTTGCACTTGCAATTCCATCAAGACCAGCCATCATCATTACAGCAAATGCTAAGTAAGGACAAGCAGAAGAATCTGGAAATCTCATTTCTAAACGCGTAGCACCTTCACCAGCACCGTAAGGAATACGACAAGCTGCAGAACGATTTTTTGCAGAATATGTTAGGATTGAAGGAGCTTCAAAACCTGGTAATAATCTTTTATACGAGTTTGTTGAAGGATTCGTAAACGCTGAAACTGCAGCTGAATGTTTAAAGATACCACCAGCATAGTTAATACCCATGTCAGAAATATTACCGTAGTTTCCTTCTTTGTAGAAAAGGTTTTTACCGTTTTTCCAAAGTGATTGGTGCACGTGCATACCATTACCATTGTCGCCAAACATTGGTTTAGGCATGAATGTTGCAGTTTTACCATTAAGGTGTGCAATCATTTTAATAACGTATTTATATTTTTGAACATTATCAGCAGCACCGATGATGTCAGAATATACGATTCCGATTTCATGTTGCCCTTGCGCAACTTCGTGGTGACCAAGAACAACTTCAAGACCAACTTGCTCTAAAACTTGCATCATCTCAGCACGGATATCTACCGCTGAATCTGTTGGTGCAACTGGGAAGTACCCACCCTTAGTTCCTGGACGGTGTCCAGTATTATACATTTCAGGGTATGGATTATTTGAGTTCCATTCGCCTTCTTCTGTATCTACTTTGAAACCAGATTCATTGATGTTGTCAACAAAAGTTACAGAGTCGAACATAAAAAATTCATTTTCAGGACCGAAGTATGCAGCGTCAGCAACACCAGTAGCTTCAGCATGTTTAAGTGCTGCTTTTGCGATTGAACGTGGACATCTTTCGTATGCTTGTTTTTTGTAAATATCATAAACATCACAAAATACGATGATAGTAGGATCAGCAGTAAATGGATCTAAAAATGCAGTACCAATATCAACTTTAAGTAGCATGTCTGATTCGTTAATTGGTTGCCATGCTTCGATAGATGAACCATCAAAAGGAAGACCATTTTCAAGTTGACCAGCATTAACAGCACTCATTTTATAACTAATATGGTGCCATGCACCTTTAATATCTGTAAATCTAAAGTCTACAAATACAACATCATTTTCTTCACAGTATTTAAAAAACTCTTCTGTGTTATTCACAAATTTACCCATTTATTTCTCCTGAAATTTTATATGTGAGCAGTATATCTTATTTAAAATAAACAGCGT
>NZ_JAEMVA010000028.1 GCF_029215955.1 Sulfurimonas sp. SAG-AH-194-I05 | reverse complement strand
CTATTTCTGTAAAGTGCTCTCTCTCCTTTACAAAAGTAGCTTCAAGAGCTTCTTTTTCATTTTTATATCTTTGCGTTTTAGTATTTATTGTTTGTTCTTTATTTTCAATCAGTTCATTTTTATCACTATTTATTTTTTTACTGATGGCTAAGTTACTCGTTTTGAGAGTAAATATAGAATCGTCAGCATCTTTTTTCAACTGAAAAACTATCTTTTCATACTTCTCATTTATACTCTCAAACTCAGAGGTTAGGGCTATATATTTATCTTCATAAGTTTTAAATTCACTTTTATACTCTTTTTCCTTCGAAAAAGCATTCACTAAGGCATCTATATTTTTTTCTTTATACTCTTTTTCTTTTACCCGTAATTCTCGTAATTCTTTTTCTTGTTCAATCGTCTTTATCGAAGTAGCATCTATCTCGTTATTCAGTATTCCTAAGCTAATGCCAAAACTTTCTTTTAAATGTGCTTCTTCCTCACGTAAATTTTTGATTTTTAAACTAACTTTTTGCATTGTAACAGCAACGCTCTCTTTAAGTGCATGTAACTTATTTGCACTTACTTTAAAGTCTTTTCTATTGGAATTAAACTCCGTAAACTTATCTGCTAGTTTTTCAATATGAGGTATTTTTTTCTCAAATTTCTCTATTTCATCTTTATGCGAAACATATTCAGCAAGGTTTATTCTAATCTCACTTAAATGTATTTTTGCATCCGACTTATCTATTAAAGAGACAATACTTTTTTTAACGCTATTTGAACTCACACGTGAACTAATAAAAATATTTGACAATGTTTTAGAAAATTCTTTTGATTGGTTTACACTTTTAAAAAGCGAAAAATCAAGTATAGACTCTTGCTTAATTTTTTTATTGTTAACATCTTTTTGATGAAAGGTATTGATATATCTTTCTCTAATTGTTGTAGAATAATTCGGTAATTTTTCTTTTTGAATTTTTTCATTAAGTTTTTCTAATGTCACGGGCATAGCATCATCTATAAAAAGTTTTTCAACATCAAGCTCTGTATTTGTAATATCTATAAATGTATAGTTAATCTTTCCTGTTTTACTCACTACAAACAAAAAGCGACTTTCTTCTCTATCATACTCATATACTAGATGCGAGTTATATTCTTTAAAATACCAATCATTAAAAGATTTTTTAGTATCAGATGTTAGGTTCAAAACAGAATCAGAATAATCCATAGTATAAAAAAACAAAACAGCACGCATAATCGTCGTCTTACCAACACCACTCTCACCAAGAAGAAGTGTGTTCTGTGCTATATCAATCTCTGCAAACTCATACCCAGCACTTTTTATAAGATATACTTTTTTTAATCCGTTTTTATTCATACACTTCTACCTCGTCTAAAAATGATTTTATATACTCATAGGAGTTTAAAACGATAAACTCACTATTTACACTATTTCGCTCTTCTACAAAACCATCTTTTCGTAACTTATCTACTATTTTCTGAATAAACTCTCGATGACTATCTGACTTAATACCTTTCATTTTTAGAGACAAATCTTGGAGTTCTACATTTGTATTTAATTGGTTTTCCATTGATGTCAAAGAAAATCTGTACCCAATGTCAAAATTACTATCAAGTGTTTTTAAAAAATTAGCGATGTCAATATAATCAACTATCAACTCTAAAGCAGCTTCTCCATCCGAAGCATCATCACGGGCAAAATAATAGTACCCTTCTCTCCTCATAAGAGCATAGCCCAAAGGTCTAAAATAAGATTTAAGTTCATGCTCCTTAGTTACGATAGCATCATAAAGCTCTGCATTAGCATTTTTTGCACTATTTTCATTAATATATCCACCTTTGAGTATAATCTGGTACAGTCTTTCAATATGTTGTGGAATGAGTTCATTTACGTCTATAAGCATCTTTTCACCTCTATATATTTTCTATTGTTTAATTCTATAAATGTTTTATCATTTATTTCGTACTTAGATGAATAGTTTTTTATCATTCGTATAAAAACACCGAGTAACCTATCTTTAGTAATATCTTTTTCTAAAAGAAATGCAAGTAGATTTTCATCTTGTGCTAAAAAGTCATTATTTAATTTTTGATAGTTATAAAGCTTTCTTTCTATCTTTAGAGTTTCATTAATATCGTATTGTAAAACACTTTGTGTTTTAGTGTCTTTTATTTCTATCTTCCGTTGTTCTATAATTTTTCTAATCGTACCTATATAATCTGCCATTTTATCATCAGGATGCAATTTTTTCACCTTAGCACTTTTTACTACAAGTGAAGCTTTTTTTGCAAGTTCTTCTATGTTAGTACTCTGACGCAGTTGATTATCATCTTTTAAAGCTTTAAGTCTTTGGAGTTTCTTTATAAACGCACCATCTTTCACGGTTTGATTTATAAAGTTTTTAATATCATCAAAAAGTTTTATAAATGATTTTTCAAGTTCTATAGAATTTATTTTGAGTCGTACTATCATTGCATTTATTTTCGGATTATTCATAGCTTTAAAAAAGTTATATTGCACTTTAAAAAAAGTATCACAACTCTGAGAAGCATCTATAAGCTGCGCTATTTCATCTTGGCATATTTTTAACTTTTCTATTTTAATCTCAAAGTTTGGTTCACTTTTAAAAGCAAAAATAGAACTTGAAGTGATAGCAAGTAAATTATGTTTTAAGAGCGACGGTATTTGTGATAAAATTTTATAAATTACCTTACTTTCTTTCTCTGTAGATTCTAAACTTTGAATACGTTTGTTGTAAAAATTCAGTTGTATTTCTAATTTTGAAATCTTCTCATCAATAAGACTAATATTTGTTTCATCATTATGACCCAGTCGAGATTTATAGTATTCCTCAGTATCAAGAGACAAACTAAAAGTTTCATTCAAATCATCATATTCAATGATTTCAAAATGAAGTGCATCATCAATCTTTGTATTTTTATATACTTCTCGAATACTCTCACTAGGTCGTAGGTCATATTCATAAAGTTCTTGAATAACATCTCTACAAGAATACACAACACTAATAATCTCGCTTATATTTTTAGTTACTGCCATCTATTACTCAAATTATTTTCACCCATAAATACACCCTAAAATTTCTATGCTATAATAATAACAATTATATCTAAAAGTGAGAAAACATGGGTGCATGTGATTATTTACCTTCTTATACATACACTGATTATAAAAACTGGGAAAGGAAATGGGCAACACTATAGAAAACTGTAATAAATGCCTTGTTTTAAGAGAAGCTGACTGGAAACTGAGTAATGATGCTGTTCTACGTCCTGATGATTTAAACGCAAAAGTTTATAAACTCGAAAATTCAAAATATGACAAGCAAGGTGACTTTTCTTATGAGAGTTATGAGTTTAAAGAAACCTTATGTAAGGCGAGTATAGATTTTCTAAAGTATTTAAAAAATTTATAAAATAAAAGGACATTATTATTTTAAAACTTCTTATATTTTTACTTCTTGGAACTTCCTACCTTTTTGCTATTGTCGATTTAAATAATGCTACTGCGGAGGAATTTTTAAAACTCAACGGCATTGGAAAAGCAAAATCTCAAAAAATTATTCAATACAGAACATCCATCCAATGCTTTAAAAATATAAATGACTTAGCAAACATTGATGGGATTAGCGAAGACCTTGTAGCTAAAAATAAATCTATGCTACTTTTAGGAATTTGTAAAAATAAATCTTTAGATGCGAATTTTGTTAAAGATACATTTATAGAAGTCGTCTTAAATCCAATCAACCTTGTTTTTGTAATTATCATTTTTATTCTTGCCTTTTTAGATGTTCAAACGAAAAAGGACTTAAAAAGTCAGATAGTAAGTGTTGGTGTTTTAGGTACATTTGTTGGTATATTTATAGGTTTACAAGGCTTTAATCCTTTAGACATCGTAAATAGTGTTAATGAAATTTTAGCTGGGTTAAAAACAGCTTTTTTTACTTCTATCGTTGCGATGGCTGTTGCTACTACACTTTCAATAGTGCAAGAACTAAGGAGCAAACCTGAAAGCAAATAGTGAGTGGATGAGTATTTCGGACATGATGGCAGGGCTCATGTTGATTTTTCTTTTTATCGCTGTTAGTTTCATGATAGAAATAGAAGCTGAAAAAGAAACAATGAAAGATATTGCCTCATCTTATCGAGATACAAAAGCAGATTTAAACGAAATACTTTATAGTGAATTTGAAAAAGACCTACCTCTTTGGGGTGCTAGTATTTCAAAAGACAACAGCATTAGTTTTGATGCACCAAACATACTTTTTGCAGTAAATAAAAGTGATATAAATGAAAAATTCAAAGTTATTTTACAAGACTTTTTTCCAAGATATATAAAGATAATAAATTCTTCTGAGTTCAAAGATAACATAAAAGAACTAAGAGTTGAAGGACATACTTCAAATACATGGAATACTTCAAGTTCCCCTCAAGAGATATACTTAAAGAACATGTTACTCTCACAGCTTAGGGCGTACAAGGTTTTATCCTACTGTTATAGTTTAGATGATGCTACCATTATACAAAACAGACTTTGGCTAGAAAAATTCTTTCGAGCAAATGGTATGGCTTACGCACAATTAAAAAAAGAAAAAACACGAAGAGTTACGTTTACAATAGAGCTCAACAGTGAAAATGCAGTTTTTCAAATTTTAGAATAACTTGTAGTTATAAAATATCTACAAACTCGTTCCCTTCTAAGGCTTTGATAATATTATTATTTACGCGTATAGCAGAATCAATCACAACGTTTTGAAGCTTAGCAGTAATGATGATTTTAAGAGGACGACTTCCTGGATTCTTTCTAATAAGCGCATATAAATCATCTAATATTTTCGCATCAGTATCGAGTCTAATTCCCAAACTTAATGGCTCTTGTGGAGCTTCTCTTACTTCCGTTTTAATCTTTTTACATTCTTTTTTTGCATCACGAAGCGTCATTATTTTTGTAACACCTATTCGTGTAAACATCTCAGTATGTGTTATTTTTGCTTTAAATGCTATTGGTTCTTCTTGGTTCATTTCGGCCAACTGTTCGAGCTTATCACTAAAAAGCATTATCTCGATATTTCCATGGAAATCCATAAGGTTTACTATTCCAAATTGGTTTCCTTTTTTAGATATTTTTGTAACAACCTCTTCAACCTTACCTATAAAAATAGCATACGAACCATCTTTGACACTTTCTAACTGTGATGAAAGTGTATAGTTAAGTTCATCAAGTTTTTCTCTAAAATCATCTAATGGATGCCCTGATACATAAAACCCAAGTGTTTCTTTCTCAAATTCTAAAATTTCTTTTAGCCCAAATTCTTCTGCATTTTTAAGGTTGAGTCCTACTAATGTTATCTCTTCATCATTACCAAACAAACTTCCTACTGCATTTTTTCTTGCATCACTCGCTTTTTTAGCCGTTTCTATAATCAGTTCTATTTGATCTAAAAGTGCTTTTCGTGAATAACCAAACCTATCAAATCCGCCTGATTTTATACTTGATTCGATGAAGCGTTTGTTTACCTTTGAAGGGTCAATCCTATTTACAAAGTTTTCTATTGAAGTAAAATCACCCTCTTCTTCACGTGTGTTAATAATCGACTCAACGGCTGAAGTTCCAACACCTTTAATAGCACCAAGTCCAAAAAGAATAATCTCTTTTTTGTCCTTAGTGATTGCCGAAAATTCTAAATAAGAATCATTAACATCAGGAGGAGAAAGCTCAATTCCCATACGTTTCACTTCATCTATATAGCGAACAACCTTGTCCATGTTGTCTTTGTCAGAAGTTAAAAGTGCTGCCATAAACTCGTTAGGATAGTACGTCTTTAACCATGCTGTTTGAAAAGTAACCATTGCATACGCTGCTGAATGTGATTTATTAAAACCATACCCTGCAAACTTTTCAATTAAATCAAAAAGTTTACTTGCTTCATCATAAGGATGACCCTGTCCCACAGCACCTTTAGAAAACTCATCATTATATGCTGCCATATCTTTTTTCTTACCCATAGCACGACGAATAATATCCGAATACCCAAGAGAAAATCCACCGACATTTTGAACAATCTGCATAACCTGTTCTTGGTATACAATGACCCCGTAGGTATTTTTAAGAATCGGCTCCATAATATCAAAAGTATATTCTATTTTTTCACGACCATGCTTACGTTCAACAAAGCTATCAAGCATCCCTGACTCCATAGGTCCGGGACGGTAGAGTGCTAAAACGGCGATTAAATCCTCAAAGTTATCTGGTTTGAGTCGTTTGTTTAAATCTTGCATTCCGGAGGACTCTATTTGGAACATTCCAACTGTTTCACCTGTCCGAATCACTTCATACACTTTTTTGTCATTTTCATCTATCTCATGCCAAATAACATCTTTGTTATAACGTCTTTTTATCAGTTTAATTGCATTATCTATTACATCAAGAGTCTTAAGTCCAAGGAAGTCAAACTTAATTAAATCGACATCTTCAAGGTAGTTAAGTGAGTACTGTGTTACAAAAGTATCTTCACCCGATGGCTTATAAATAGGTGTTTTATACCAAAGCTCTTCATTTGAAATAACAACACCAGCGGCATGAATTCCTGAGTTACGTTTCAGTCCTTCAAGCTTTTTAGCAAACTCCCAAACACGCTTTGCATTTGCATCACCCTCTATAAGTTCAGAAATTTTTGGCTCTTTTTGAAAGGCTCCATCTACAAACTGACCTTTTTTTGTTTTACCATTGAGCGTAATTCCTAACTCATCAGGAATAAGTTTTGCCATTTTGTCTGCTTGGCTTAAAGGCATCTCCAAAACACGCGCAACATCACGAATAACTCCCTTTGCAAGAAGTGAACCAAAGGTAATAATTTGTGCTACTTGATTACGACCGTATTTTTGAACTACATAGTCTATAACCTCTCCACGACGTGCTTGCATAAAGTCCATGTCTATATCGGGCATTGATACACGTTCAGGATTTAAAAAACGCTCAAAAAGTAAATCATACTTCATAGGGTCGATGTCTGTAATATCTAAAGAATACGCTACTAAACTCCCAGCAGCTGAACCACGTCCAGGTCCAACAGCTATACCCATCTCTTTAGCAACTTTTACAAAGTCCCAAACAATGAGCATATACCCAGGAAATTTCATAGAGTTAATAATATCCATTTCAAATTCTAAACGTGCACGATATTCATCATGTTTTTCAGGTGAAACATGCTTTAAACGCTCAACTAAACCAACCTTACATCTGTAGGTAAAATACTCTGCATCATTTTTATCTATTCCTGAAAACCATGCTTTTTTCTCTTCAAGGGTAGCGTCCCCTGTAAGTGCTGGTGCATCATCTTGATGGTTTATCGTTAAACCCTCTTTTGCAGCATACTCTGGAGTAAATTTAAAATTTGGTGGAATAGGATCACCGAGTTTAAGTTCTAAGTTACACTTATCTACTATTTCTTGTGTATGTGCTATTGCTTCTGGAATATCGGAAAAAATCATTGCCATTTGCTCTGGTGATTTTAAATAAAATTCATGTACCGAGTGACGCATTCTATTTGGGTCATCAAAGAGTTTATTCATTCCTATACACATAAAAGCTTCATGGTACTGTGCATCATCAGGAAAAGTATAATGGGTGTCATTTGTAGCAACTACTTTAATACCTGTTTCTTTAGATATTTTTAAAATTTGGTCATCTATAAAGAGCTGATCACCGATTCCATGACGCATAAGTTCAAGGTAAAAGTCATCTCCAAAAATTTCTTGGTATTCTCGTGCTACATTCAAGGCACCATCATAACCCAATGCACCATTACGTACATTTTTTTCATTTTTCATATTTAAGTGCCAGTTTACTTCACCTTGAAGACATGCAGAAGTACAAATAAGTCCTTCACTGTGAGCACGTAACTCATTTTTATTTATACGAGGAAAATAATACATTCCTTCTATATATGCTTTAGAAGACAAATACATTAAGTTCTCGTAACCTTTTTGATTTTTCGCATATAAACAAATATGAAAACGATTTCGAGTGCTTTTGTCATTAAGTGTTGCACCGTTATGAATGTACCCTTCCATTCCAATAATAGGCTTGATTCCAGCGGCTGTCATTTGTTGGTAAAAATCAATCGCTCCAAACATATTTCCATGATCTGTCATAGCAACAGAGGTCATGCCAAGTTCTTTTAAACGCGGAACAAGATTTATTAGCTTATTTGCTCCATCAAGGAGAGAATATTCGGTATGGAGATGTAAATGTGTAAAAGGTTGTACGCTCATGTGATCTAGCCTATAATAGTATGGATTATAAGTTAGATTATAGTACCTTTGTCTTAATATGAACTAACACTTTTTAAGTGAAATAGTAAACATTGCTCCTACTTGATTTTCCAAAATAGTTTCATTTGTTGCACACAGTCTACCATCCATATTTTTTTCAATAATTTGATGACTCATATAAAGACCAATACCCGTCCCTTTTCCTTCTTCTTTTGTTGTAAAATACGGATTAAATATTTTATCTAAAATATTTTCTGGGATACCTCCTGCATTATCATGAATCGTTATAGTTACCCTACCATTGTCAACACTACTTCTCACATGTATATAACGATTTTGAACTTCATTATTTTCAATTAAAGCATCTTTTGCATTAGAAAATAAATTTAAAATTGTTTGTGCAAACTCATTTGGATAGCCTAAAACATTTTCACCTGCAACATAAGGAAATCTCACAAGCTGAATATTTGCCTTTTTAAGATCAAAATCTATTAAATCCAAGGTCTCTGTTATCGAATTTTCAACACAAAATTTTGCTTTTTCTTTGTTTGGTTGAAAAAAGTTTTGAAAATCTGAAATAGTACTACTCATTTGAGATAATAATTTTTTTACATCATCTGTACTTTTGTTAAAAAATTCTGATTCTAATTTTCCTAAAGTATATTTCATATGTGTATTTTGAACAATGGCAGAAATCATAGCTATTGGCTGTCTCCATTGATGTGCTATGTTACTTATCATTTCTCCCATTTGAGCGAGTCTTGCTTGTTGAAACATTACAGCATCTTTTTTTCTATTTTCTTGAAGTTCTACTTCTATTTGTTTCTCAAGTTTATAAATCGTATTTGAATACTGTTGTAAAACACCTTTAAAATTCAAGTCAAATACATACGAAATATCACGAAATAATTCCTTCGAAGCTATCCCCATATCAAAAGCTACACTAATCATAGACTTTCTTGCATGCGTACAAATATCAAAAAGTTCATCTGCAGAAATATCATGTTCTTTTAACATTTCTAAAAATGCTGCCATTACAGGACAGTCACCTATTTCTTTTGTTTGATTCACTACTCCAAAATAATAATCTAAAATTTTAACAGCATAATCATTTTTAAAAACATTCATATCTATGTTGTGCTTTGTTAAAACATTTATTACAGTATTAGTATGTACCCAATATTCTAAAATAGCCTCTTCTTGCGCATAAAGTTCTTCACAAACGAGTATAAGTGTAGGGATTTTATCTTTTAGCATCTATTTTCCTCTATTATTATTTTATTTAATATCTATTTATGTATTGAAGTGTATCATTATAAGAGTTAAACTTATATGTAAGGTAAGATATATGGATTTTAGTAATTTAAAAAATGTAAATATTCTTTATGTTGAAGATGAAGATATTATTCGAGAAAACATTACAGATATGCTCCAAGAAGTATGTCAAGAAATTTTCACTGCAAGTAATGGCGAAGAAGGCTATCAATTATTTATAGCCAAACAAGAACATATTGACCTTATAATTTCGGATATTCAAATGCCCATACTTTCAGGTTTAGATATGGCAAGAAAAATTCGTGATGTAACTTTTGAAGTCCCTATTATTTTTACAACTGCATTTTCTGATTCAAAGTACCTTTTTGATTCTATTAATGTAGGAATCGATGCTTACGTAGAAAAACCTGTTGATATTATGCACTTACTCAAAGTTGCTAACAAAACTATTTTACCCTTTGCACAAAGAGAAGCACTTCTTAAACAAGCATATACAGATAAACTAACAGGACTAGCTAATCGTTCTGCCCTTGACTTGCAACTAGAAAAAAACATTCATACTGGATTCATTTTAATGGATATAAATTCATTTAAGGTTATTAATGACCTTTATGGAGCCGATGTTGGTAACTTTGCTTTAAAAGAGTTTGCACATTTTCTCACACACCAAAAAAAAGAAAGTTGGGATTTATACAGAGTTGGTTCTGATGATTTTGGATTTTTAGTGTATAGTTATATGGATGAAGAATACTGTAAAAAATTATTTGCTACCTTCTTTAAGCACTTACGAAACTTTCATATTCACCATCATGAACTCGATATTGAAATAAAAATAAACCTTACCATAGGTATCTCTTTTGAGAAACAAAACATTTTAGAAACTGCAGATATGGCTTTAAAAATTGCAAAAAATACAAAAAAAGATTATTTATTCTATCACGAAGAGCATAATTGCACAAAAGGTTATGAAAATGACATTAAATGGCTCAATAAAATAGATATAGCTATTAAAACAAAAAATATAACACCATATTTTCAGCCTATTGTCGATAAAGATAAAAAAATAAAAAAATTCGAATGTTTAATGCGTCTATGTGAAGATTCGCAAGCACATTCACCTTATTTCTTTTTAGAGATTGCAAAGAAAAGTAGAATATATAAAGAACTTACACTTATTATGCTTGAACAAATTTTTGCAGTCATTGAAAAACATGGGCAATATGACTTTTCTATTAACTTATCACATCTTGATATTTTAGATGATGAAATTGTCACCTACATACTCAATGAAATTCGTAAAAAAGAGATAGGTTCGCGTATTATTTTTGAAATACTAGAAGATGAAGGACTCGAAGATAAAGAAATATTTCTTAGCTTTGTCAAGGCTGTAAAAGAGTTATCTATTCGTATAGCTATTGATGACTTTGGCTCTGGGTATTCTAACTTCGCTAACTTACTTGAACTCAAACCTGATATTATTAAAATAGATGGTTCTTTAATTAAAAATATTGATAGTGATACGAACTCTTTCATTATTTCAGAAGCGATTGTAAACTTTAGTAAAAAACTAAATATAGAAACTGTAGCTGAGTACGTCCATTCAAAAGAAGTACTCCATATTTGTGAAGACCTCGGGGTAGATCACTTCCAAGGGTTTTTATTTAGTGAAGCGATTCCAGAAAGTCAAATTGATTCACTGGAAGTTTAAATTATTTTACTTTTCCTAAAAACTCACAATCAATAGTATTCACCTTTACTACATCGTCTACAAGAACATGGTAAGGGACTTGAACAACTGCACCTGTTTCTAGTGTTGCTGGTTTTTTGCTTCCACTTGAAGTGTCGCCTTTAAAGTTTGGAGGAGTGTCCGTTACAATGAGTTCCATAAATTCTGGAGCTTGTACTGAAATTGCTTTATTTTTAAAGAAAATAATTTCAACATTAATTCCATCTTTGAACCATTTTGAAGCATCATCACATTGTTCATACTCAAGACCAAGTTGGTCGTATGTTTCATTGTCCATAAACTGGTACATATCACCATCATCATAAAGATATTGCATTGTTTTATAGTCTATTACTGGAATTTCAAACTTATCACCTGCATGAACAGTTTTTTCTACTACTCTACCATTTAAAAAACTTTTCATTTTCATACGTACAAAAGCTGCACCTTTTCCTGGCTTTACATGTTGAAATTCAACAATTTTATACGGTACTTCACCTACGATTAAACGAACATTTTTCTTGATATCACTCATTCCTACATTTGCCATTGCTACTATCCTTAGTTTTATTGCTATAATTATTTTATTAGTAAAATTCTACTATAAAGGTACTTAGAATGTTATAATAGCGTATTAACTATTACATTAGGATACACAATTTTATGGAATTTACCCTCGAAGCCACTTCAAAAAATGCACGTGCTTGCACAATCGTAACAGAACATTCAACCGTTAAAACACCTGTTTTTATGCCTGTGGGAACCATAGGAAGTGTTAAATCACTCGATATGGACGATGTTCTTAACGTTCTTGGTGCTGAAATTATTTTAGCAAACACATACCATACATACTTACGTCCAGGTGATAAAACTATAGCTAAACTTGGAAAGCTTCACGGATTTACAAAGTACCCTAAAAGTTTTTTAACAGACAGTGGTGGTTTCCAAGCTTTTTCACTCTCAAATATTTCAAAACCAAAAGAAAATGGTATAGAATTTCGCTCTCACATCGATGGTTCAAAACATTTTTTCACCCCTACAAAAGTAATCGACATTCAACATAATTTAGGTTCAGATATTATGATGATTTTAGATGACCTCGTAGCACTCCCAGCGACACAAGAAAGAATTAAATTAAGTATTGAGAGAACAACTGCTTGGGCTGTAGAATCTATAAACTACTTTCGTGCTAAACAAAAAGAAGGTATCGGAGTAGAACAAAATATATTTGCCATTATTCAAGGTGGAACAGACAAAGCATTTCGTACAAAAAGTGCTACTGAACTTTGTGCCTTAGACTATGATGGTTTTGCAATTGGTGGGCTTTCAGTTGGTGAATTAAATAACGAAATGTACGATACCGTTGAACATACTGTGCAGTATATGCCAAAAGATAAACCCCGTTACCTTATGGGTGTTGGAACTCCTGAAGATTTAATAGAAAACATTGAACGAGGCATAGATATGTTTGACTGTGTAATGCCTACTAGAAATGCACGAAATGGTACACTGTTCACTTCTTTTGGACGCATAAATATTAAAGGTGCAAAATTTAAAGAAGACCCTGAGCCAATAGATCCAGAATGCCAATGTCTCACATGTAAGACATACTCTCGTGCGTATTTAAACCATTTATTTCGCACAAGGGAAATTACATATTTTAGACTTGCAACACTACATAATCTTCATTATTATTTAAATTTAATGAGAGAAGTAAGAGCTTCTATTTTAGAAGATACATTTGCAGAATATAAAGAAAAATTTTATGCTAAGAGAAAGAAACTATAAGTTAGTTTCTAAGTAAGCACTTATCATATAAAAGAAAGTGCGCTCTTTATTGCGTTCATATAGCTTAAGGTATTCGCCTTGTTTTTATATGCTATATCAAAAGCAGTTCCATGATCTACTGAAGTTCTTATTATTGGTAAATTTAACGATACGTTTACACTTTCATCAAAATAGAGTGCTTTTAATGGTCCAAGACCTTGGTCATGGTACATTGCAATAAAGTATGTATAGTTTTTACGAAAATGTGGAGTAAATGCAATATCTGGTACAACTGCTCCAAAGAACAGTTCTTTCCCAACAAGAGTATTTACTCTTTTTATAGCTTTTTCTATCTCTTTTTCTTCATTTCCTAAAACACCATTGTCACCAGCATGTGGATTTAAACCCAAAACTGCCACTTTCTCATCCCCTATACTTTTATGAAAGTTCATAAAAAAAGTAAAAAGTTTTTCTTCACTAATAGCTTTTGGAACTTCTTTTAAAGGCATGTGTTCTGTATAAAGTGCCACGTACATTTGCTCACAACCAAGCATCATAATAGCATCTTTTTTAAATAATTTTCTCAGTAAATCAGTATGACCAACATAGTTAAGCCCTGCTCTCATCCATGCTTCTTTATGAATAGGCATTGTTACAACAGCCTGTGCTTTTTTTTCTTTACATAAGGTAATAGCATGCATAAAAGAATCATGAGAGTATTTTCCACATGTTGCATCAACCTGCCCAGGCTTAATAGTAAAAATACCTCCAACATGTGAAGTTATTACATTTTGTGGTATTTCCACATGTAAAAGTTTTGCAGCGTGTTCTAGCATGTGGGAATTAATACAATATACTGGTTCACAAATGGATACTACATCTTTGTGGCACTTTAAAGCTATTTCAATCCCTACGCCGTTAAGGTCACCAACACTAATAGCTATACGAGGTTTATCTTGCTTTTGCATTTAATATTATTTAATAGTAAGTCGTTTCATCTCTTTCACTGCATCAGCTAAACCGCTAAAAACACTTCGAGCAATAATACTTTGACCAATATTGAGTTCTATAATTTCTTCAATTTGCATCATCTCATGAACATTATGATAATTAAGTCCATGACCAGCAGCAACTTCAAGACCTAAGTTATGTGCATGTATAGCAGCATTTTTAATATCTTCAAGTGATTTTTCTAGTCTACTTGAAAGCTCATACCGAGGAAGTTCAAACTCTTTTACAGAATGCTCGGAATGGGGAAGATTTGAATGAAGCATTGCAAACAAGTTTGCAAAGGTTCCCGTATGAAGCTCAACCATCTCGGCACCAAGTTCTTTAGACTTCTCCATTGCCTCTATAGTCGGGTCAACAAATAATGAAACGGGAATAATTGAGTCGTGTAAAAGCTCTATAGCGTACGCTATTTCATCTGCACTACCAAAAACATCGAGTCCGCCCTCCGTTGTCACTTCTTCACGTTTTTCAGGAACAAGTGTAGCTCGGTGAGGTTTTACTTTTGCAACAATATCTAAAATACTTTTATTTATAGAACATTCTAAATTTACGGGTAAAGTAGAATGTTGCATAATATTTGTAACATCAACATCTTGAATATGGCGTCTATCTTCACGTAAATGAATTGTAATTTGGTCAGCACCATTTGCACATGCTACATATAAAGCATTTAAAATATCAGGGTCGTTGACACGTCTTGCTTCTCTTAAGACCGCTACATGGTCTATATTTACACCAAGTTTCATTAACAAGCACCTGCTTTTACTACTAAATCTTTATAGTTACTTGTTAAATCATTCTTAGTAATTATGTCACCCACATAAACTGTTACTTTTTTTCTCTCTTCAAAAGGAGCATCTTGGAAAACTTTTTCTAAAGTATCGTTAATAAATATAGGCACAATATCGAGTTTATTTGCTTTAGCAATTTTTTCAGCACCACTTTGGAACTCTTTTATACACTTGTCTTTATTTCTTTCGCCTTCAGGGAAAATGTAAATATTAAAATCATCCACTTTCTTTAAAGTCTTCTTCATTTGCTTGAAAAACTTTAAAAGTCCTTTACCATTATTCAAATCAACACTCATACAACCACTGTACTGAAAAAATTTACCATAAACCGGAGAATCAAACAAATCTTGTTTGGCTATCCAAGTTCCATTCTTGTTATTCTTTGAAAAAATATTTTCCATAACTAAAATATCGAGTAAAGAACGATGATTTATTGCGTATAAAATCTTGTTTTTCTTTGGAATTTCACCAATAACTTCTACTTCTATATTTAAGAATTCCAAGACAGAATTAGAATACGCTTGTCTATCTTGAGAAAGTTTTTTATATGCTGGTTGCAAAGTTATAAAAGGATGAAAAAAAGTCTTTTTGAAAATAGATATATATTTATATCCTAACTCTATCATAAAAATAAACTTGCCTATATTTTTTAACATCTATTACCTTTAATTATTTATACATTAATTATAGCTCAAACTTGATTTACAATGACTTTTTTTTAAGTGTCATTTCTGTTTCCATAATTCTAATTTCATCACTTGCTAAAATACGAATAGATTCATCAGGAAGTAGTTTTTTAGCCTTGATTTTATTTGGATAATCTACATGCAAAAGAATATGTTTTATAGTATTTATTCTTGCTTTTTTCTTGTTATCTGAACGAACAACTGTCCAAGGAGCATGCTCTGTATGTGAGGCTAAAAGCATAGAATATTTAGCTATGGTATACTTGTCCCACAACTCTTGAGAGCGTTCATCAACGGGTGAGAGTTTATACTGTTTAAGAGGATCTTTTCTTCTTTCATCAAATCTTTTTCCCTGCTCTGCCTTAGACACAGAAAAGTAAAACTTAAAAAGTACAATATTAGAATTTACAAGCATTTTTTCAAATTCTGCAACCTCATGTAAAAACTCTTTATGTTCCTCTTGCGTACAAAAGCCCATAACAGGTTCTACTCCACCACGGTTATACCAGCTTCTATCAAAAAGAACAATTTCACCAGCTGATGGCAAATGCTGTGTATATCTTTGAAAGTACCATTGACTTCGCTCTCTATCGTCTGGCTTATCAAGAGCTACAACTCTTGCACCACGTGGGTTAAGGTGCTCTGTAATTCTCTTAATCGTGCCACCTTTTCCAGCAGCATCACGACCTTCAAAAATCATAAGAACTTTTTTACCACTCTCTTTAATGTAATTTTGCATTTTCAAGAGTTCTATTTGAAGTCTTTTTAACTCAGCCTCATAGGCTAATGTTTCTTCTTTTGTCCAAACTGCAACACGCTTTTCTTTTTTTAACTTCTCTTTCATTTTACGCATAAAACCTCCACTGATATGGAACTATTATAAGGCAACAAAGATTAAAAAGACTTTATTTCTGTGTTACCTTTTAAGTAACGTAACATTTGACCTAACATGTGGGGGGAATGCACTGGTGTTCTTCCTAGAGAGTACGAGTTATATTCCATCGTTTTAAATGCGAAATGTGTATACTTTTCATCCTTCAAAAGTGTTCCCAAAGAAAGAAGAAGATCTACCATTATACTTACTGGACTAATAGAGGTATTATCATAAATATCAGCAGTAGTTTCAAACGTGCCATTACTAAAATTCCATGCACCACTTGTATAAAATTCTTCTAATGCTGTATTTGCAAATCGTTGTGCATGAATAAGATACATTTCATCTTTTGTACACTTATAAGCATGTATAAGAGCCCAACCAAGGTAAGCATAATCTTCTAAAAATGCACCTACTTTAGGACTTTTATGAATTAAAGTTGTATGGTATAGTTGAGAATCAACATAAAGTATTTTCATAAGTGCATCTAAACTTTCTTGTGCTCTTAATGTGTATTTTGTATCTATTTGACCTAATGTAAAAAGTGATTTTATCATCATGCTCGACCATGAAGTTTGAATTTTTTTATCACAAGATGGATACGTTTTTTGTTTGCGTAAACCTTCTCCACCACTTGCGCTATACATAAGCTTGTCTTGTGTCATACAAGTGTGCCAAAAATCAGCTATCTCTTTAGCTATCTCTAAGTAACTCGTATCGTTATAAGTAAGGTATGCATTTGCATATGTCTCACAAAGTAAAGCATTATCGTAGAGCGTTTTTTCAAAATGTGGTACTTCCCACTTACTATCTGTTGCGTAGCGAAAAAAACCACCATCAACTACGTCATAGAATCCACCTTGCTTCATTGCATCAAGTGTTTGCGTTAACATTGCTTTTGCAGACTTATCATCATTGAGTTTATCAACTAGCATAAGAGTATTTAATGTGCTTGCATGTGGAAATTTTGGTGCAACTGAGAAACCACCATCTTTTGTTTGAAAATTACTTTTCACTTGATGCATAAAGTTTTTAACAAAATCTTTATTTAATACAGTGGCTTGTGTTGGGTGTTTCTTTTTTTCAAGAAAATCCTCCACTTCCTCTGCGTTTTTAAAAAGCTGCATATCATTTTCTTGAACTTTAGTAGCTATAAGTTTTGTAAGTTCTTTAAAACCCATTCCTTCTATGCCCTCAGTTTGTGATTCAAGAGCTATATATGTTCTTGCAAAAAAAGGTTTGTTCTGTGGTGTACAAAAAATAGATGTAGGCCAACCACCTGCACGGTTGTTAAGGAGCATGTGGACTTCTTGAAAATGTTTGTCTATATCAGGGCGTTCTTCACGGTCAACTTTAATACAAATAAAGTTATTATTTAAAATATCTGCACACTCTTGATTTTGAAATACATTATTTTCCATCACATTGCACAAATGACACGAGCTGTAACCTATAAAAATAAAGATTGCTTTATTTTCTTTTTCAGCTTTTATCAGTGCTTCATCACACCAAGGCCACCAATCTACTGGATTATCTTTATGTTTTTGTAGGTATGTGAAATTTTCTTTCTCTAGTCTGTTTGGCATGCTTATTCTTTTTATTTAATTTATGAATTGTAGGGTATGAAAATAATGCTAATTATGTGCTGAAAAAATTAAGTTTATATTTTTATCTTACTTGAAATATATGTGCATTACTATCTTCATTAATCTCTTTTAACGTATCTTCAAACCAAGTTACTAAGACCTTTTTCTCTTCTTTTGTAAGTTTTGCTTCTTCATGTCCTACAAGATAACTTGGAAGTGCCATCATGCCATTTTTTACAGTAATAATAGCACGTTGCAGTCTTTTTGTCTTTGTTTCTTTATCAATAAACTTCCACTCAGAAAAGTTCACTGCAGACCGTGCTTCTTCAACGTGTACTGCTACAAAAAAAGAAACAGGAGCTATTTGAGAATAAAAAGGCCATACTGTTTCATTTGAATGACAATCATAACAACTCTTTTTTAATAAAGTCATTACTTCTTGTGGAGCTTGTAATGTAAGTGTTTCGTCGACTACTGGATTTGTTGTATCAACAGGAATAAACTGTATAGAAAAGAAAATAACAAGTACAATAATGGCAATTTTTTTAAGCATATATTTTCCTTTAAATGAAACGATTTGCTTCATCAAAATCAAAATCATCGAGACAGTTTATAATATTTTTTACTCTTATTTCATCTTCTCTTAATAGCTTATATTTTAATAATTTTTCAAGTACTGCCTCACATGCCTGTGGTCTTTCTTCTCCAATAGCACCTTCTAATTCTTTAAATAATACATCTCTTTCTTGGGAAGTAATTGCACGAAGAATATTTGTATTTTTAACTACTATGCTGTTTGTAAAAGTTGTAACTTCATTTACTACCATTAATAGTTCAGCATCAAATTGACGTAGCAAACTTTCCTCATCTTGTGACGTTATTTTTTTAATTATTTCATGTAGTTTTAGCGCTCCTATATTAGCACTTAAACCTTTGAGAGTATGTATTACTCTATGAAATTCTTCATTTTTTAGGCTTCCTAAATTGATGTTTTTATAATTTATAGCAAAATCATTGAGTATTTTTATATAAAGCTTTGTATTACCCGCTAGATATTTCATTCCTATTTTTGTATCAATATTTTCCAATAGTGGAATTATGATTGCATCATCTTTCACTATTTCTGTACTGAGAGTTGTTTTTTGAGTTACGTACTTTAAAAGAATACTATAGAGTTTTTCAACATCAACAGGTTTGTTTAAATGTTCATTCATACCAGCACGCCTAGTTTTCTCCACATCTTCTTGCATTGCGTTGGCAGTAAATGCAATAATTGGAATATTTTTATCTCTATTCCTAATAATTTTAGATGCTTCGATTCCATCCATAACAGGCATTTGTATATCCATAAAAATTAATTCATACTCTTTACTTTGGAAAGTTTCTACTGCTTCTTTACCATTGTTTGCAACATCGATTTTTATACCACTTGATTGGAGTAGTCCAAGTATAATTTCTTGGTTCGTTAGGTTATCTTCAACTAAAAGGATTTGGCTTCCCCTAAGCGTAGACAATTCACTCTTTAAGCTTTTTTCTACTATCTCTCGTCCGTATACGATCTCTTTATCTTCTAAAAAGATACTGGAGAGTATATTATTTAATAAAGAAGGGTTAATGGGCTTTTGTAAAAAAATATCTATTCCCACATCTTTGGCTTGCTTTACAATACTCTCTTGTCGAAATGCACTCACCATAATTACAGTTGGTGGTTTTTCAATAGAACAACATTTATTAAGTTTTCTTGTTGTCTCAATTCCATCAAGTATAGGCATGTTCCAATCCATTAATATAGCATCGAATGCCTTATCACATTCACCTACCATATCTAAAGCTTCTTGACCACTTAGTGCAGAAGTAACTTCTATACCAAAAGTACCTAATGTTGTAGCTAAGATATCATGCCATGTTTGCGAATCATCCACGATAAGAATTTTTTTATTCTTGAAAATAGTATATTCTTTAACTTCATCAATTTCTTCAAGTTCAAGTTCAAAAATAAACGTACTTCCTATACCGTATACACTTTCAGCCCATATTTCACCATGCATAAGTTCTACAAGTTGTTTAGAAATACTAAGACCGAGTCCGGTACCTCCATATTTACGTGTCGTACTTCCATCTGCTTGAGAAAATGATTGAAAAAGTTTCGATTTTTGTTCCTTGGTTAAACCAATCCCAGTATCTTTGACTTCAAAACGAATTTTATTATTACGTGTTTTTGAAATGTAAAGTCCTACTTCCCCAAATGCTGTAAACTTAATAGCATTACTCAGTAAATTAGTGAGTATTTGAGATATTCGTAGGCTATCTCCATTAAAATCTTTTGTTAAGTCAGGAGAATAAGAAACTAATAATTCAAGATTTTTTTCATTGACCTTAAAGTCTACTAAGCTGACTATACTATCAATAAGCGTAAAGAGATTAAATTTGTTTTTTTCTATACGTAATTTTCCAGCTTCTATTTTTGAAAAGTCTAAAATATCATTAATTATATTTAATAATGCTTTAGCTGAATCATCTATTTTTTGTACATAATGCTCTTGCTGTTGCGTTAAATCAGTCTGCAGAGTTAAATGGCTCATTCCTATGATACCATTCATTGGTGTTCGTATTTCATGACTCATATTTGCTAAAAACTCTGACTTTGTTTTACTCGCCTTAAGAGCCTTTTGTGTTTCTTCTTGAAGTTTAGAATTAGTTTCTTCAAGTTCAGTTGATGCAATATTAATTAAATGAGACAATGCTTTAATAGTATCACTTTCATTTGATTTAATAGCAACTGCTGCATCAATACAAATAGTATTATTTACTGTATTTGATTCACTTAAAAGTAACAGTGTCATAGTCTGATTAAGGAGTTCCTTGTGCTGTGCGCTATAAAACTCCCCATATGTAAAAAAACCAGAGGTTGTTGCTAGATTACTAAAAGGTATTGTTTCATGCTCTATTAAATCAGGCATAAATCTTCTTCGTGCCATACAAGAATAGATAAAAATACTTTCTACTGGATGACTCATAATATTTTTAAAATTTTCTTTCGTGTATCCAAGAATAGAATCACTATCACCATATCCAAACCTTACCACATCGCCTTCGTTTAAATTACCCGCAAAAACCAATGATCCATCATCTTCTTTTCCTAATACAGCTCGTGCTATACTCATTCCATTGCGTTGTATTATTAAAGGAAACTCAATGCCAATGGCAGGTAATTTATCAGCCACTTCTTCACCTAGGTAATAAGCATATGTTTCATAGGCAGTTCTATTATTAATCGTATAAACGCGGTTAGATGTAGCTTTAGTAATAGTGAGGCTCTTACCAATTGGTAGCCAATTAAAACTATAGTCTGTATGAACATTTAAATTATCAGAGTGTAAGGCTATTGCTGCAACAGCATTCGTATATATATGTTCTTTAGTAAAAACAAATGTTTTACTAAAAGTAGCATTATCTCCAGCTAAACCTCCTGCGACTTTAATAGTGTGATTTACCGCAGATATACCATTTAAAAACTCTTCTCCATTACCACTTAAGCCATCAATAAAAGAAATGATAACTTGAGTATTAACTTTTATAAGGTTTTGTGCAAGTTTTTCACCTGCATCAAAATAATCATCAAATACATTTGAAATATATGTACTAAGTTGCGTATTTTCAAATTGTGTAAAACTTAAAACAGTACTTTGTGTAGAAACCATTCCATCTTTAATTTCCCCATCAGTGGTAGAACCTATGAGCTGTGCTTTTGGGAATAAGGAGTTTAAAATATCAAGTAAATTTTGTATATACGCTTCATCATTACGTGAAGTAAATACTTGAATCATAAGTGATTCTGAATCTTTTATAGTATTATCAGTAACAAAATCTATTAATTCTTTTTTTGAAGAATAATAGGTATTAAGCGTTTTCATACTCTAAAGTTCTTATAACAAACTTTGTTTCTACCACTTTTCTTAGCATCATACAATGCTTCATCTGCCCTTTTCATTAAAGAGTCTAGCGTGTCGTTTTCATTTTTAGTTGCTACGCCATTACTTATAGTAAACTTTACGATTACATCATTAGCAAAAATTTCTTCTTCTTGCGATACTAAGTGTCGCATAGTATCGATCTCTTTCATAACACTTTCTTGAACATCACTTTGTATGAGTAAGGCAAATTCTTCTCCACCTAAGCGAGCAAGAATAGTGTCTTCATGAATATTATTACGTATGGTATTAACAACTTTTTTGATTACTTTATCTCCAAAGGGATGCCCATAACTATCATTAATATTTTTAAAATTATCAATATCAATCATAACAGCAAAAAGGTTTTTCTGTGAACGTAGTAGAGTTTGTCCCAACTCAAAGAACTTGGCTCTATTATAAATACCTGTCATACCATCTCTTGTAGCTGCATATTCTAACTTCTTTAAAGTATTACTAAGTTCTAAGTGGGTTTTTACTCTTGCCAAAAGTTCTATAGGTCTAAAAGGTTTTGTTACATAATCAACTCCACCTAATTTAAAAGCTTTTTCTATAGATGCATCATCAGTATTAGCCGTAATAAAAAGAATTGGAATTTTTTTTGTTTGTATTTTACCCTTAAGCTCTTCACATACTTCATAACCACTCATCTGGGGCATTACAATATCTAAAAGGATTAAGTCAACATCATATTTTTCAACCATTTTCAATGCTTTTTCCCCATTTAAAGCAACGACTACATCATAATCTTTTAAAAGTGATAATAATATATTAATATTTTCTTTTGTATCATCAACAACTAAAATAGTTGGCTTCGTATCCATTAGTTTCTCCATGAGGCATATTTCATATTAATAGTATAGCAAAATATTATATATGGAGGCACTCAAAAACTAGTTTTCACTAAGAAGAACAGGCTAGTCCTCTATTTTTATGTTCTTCTGGGGTCTCTTTTGCGAAGTATTCATGCTCTGGCATTTCATCATAAGGATGCGATGCGATAGAGAGTAGTTTTTCGACTAAAGAAAAGTCACCTTTTTCAGCAAGCACAATAGCTTCATCGAGCATATAATTTTTTAAAACATATTTTGGATTCGTTTTTAACATTACTTCATGACGCTCTACATGTGAACGTGTTTCTTGAAGTAAACGTTCCTCGTAAAGCTCAAGCCAGTTATGAATAACAACAGGGTTCATAGCAATATCATAAAGTGCTGTTCTGTCCCCATCATAACGGCTAAGTGTACGGAAGAAAATTGTATAATCAACAAAGGCATCATGCAAGGCAACTAAAAGTTCTTCTATCAGTTCTAAGTCATTCTCTACTTCTACATCAAGCCCAAGTTTTTCACGCATAATATTAATGTAAGCATCAGGATAAATAAAAGCACCAAAGTCTTCAAGTTTCTTTGCCATTCTCTCTTTTGAAACGAGTTTAGGAAGTGTCTCTGAGAGTTTTGTTAGGTTCCAGTACGATATATTTGGTTGTTCTGCATAACTATAACGCCCTATTTTATCTGTATGGTTGCATATAAAACCGTACCGAAAATCATCCATCATAGAAAAAGGTCCATAGTCTAAAGTAAGTCCAGCTATAGACATATTATCAGTATTCATTACACCATGGCAAAACCCAAGACCTTGCCACTTAGCAATAAGTACAGCAGTACGGTCTACAACTTCACAAAACATCTTATAAAAACGGTCTTCATCATCTTTTAAATGTGGGTACGATTCTGCTATTACGTACTCTGCCAACATTTCAAGATTTTTATGTTGACTCGAATAATAAAAATACTCAAATGTTCCAAAACGCACCCAACTTGGAGACATTCGCATAACAATTGCCGCATCTTCCATACGGTTACGAAGTACTTTTGTCTTCGAACCTATAATGCCAAGAGCTCTTGTTGTAGGAACACCTAAATGGTGCATCGCTTCACTCATTAAATACTCACGTATAGAAGAACGTACAACGGTTCTACCGTCTGCCATTCGTGAATAAAGTGTTTCACCACTCCCTTTAAGCTGTAAGTTCCAGCCATTCATGTTTCCAAGATTACTTGCCCTTCCATCACCTAACCACGGGTTATAGTTACCAAACTGATGTCCAGCATAACTCATAGCAAAAGGAGATGAACCTTGAGGAGTAAAAGTACCATTAAGAAGTGCAACAAACTGAGGGTCATTCCTCGTTTCATCATCAAGGTCAATAAGTTTGGCAGCATCAGGGTTAAAGCTAATTAAATAAGGTTCATCAAGAGGTATACGGTCAGTTAGTCTGTAAAACTCCTCATCAAGACGAAGATAGGAAGTTTGAAGTGTCATATTTTCTAGTGTCATAATGCAATTTTACATTTATAAATTTTAATATTGGCTAGTCATAGTAAGTACCTTAGTATTTTAAAGTTTAACTACATCATTTCGTTTTACTTTTGCTTTATAAAGTGCTTCATCAACTCTTTTAAAACATGATCTTTCTTTGTCTTTCATGCGTATTTCAGTAACTCCAAAACTCAACGTTATGTGAGGTATAGCTTCATCATCATAATCTTCAACTATCTGTTTGAGTTCTAAAGATTTATGAAATGCTGTATCAAGTTCTGTTCTTGGCAACAAAATCATAAATTCTTCTCCACCCCATCGTGCAAATATATCGTTTACACGTAAATTATCAGTAATCAATTTACAAAGAGTAATAAGAACCTGATCTCCAACATCATGGCCATATGTATCATTCACCCGTTTAAAATGGTCAATATCGAACATAATCAAAGACAACACATCTCCATGTCTTTTTTTATTTTCAGATTCTTTTAATAAAAATCTATTAAACATTTGTCTATTATATATACCCGTTAATGGGTCTTTATAGGCCATGTTTTCTAGCATTGTTTTTTCATTTTCTAAGGCAGTAATATCTGTAAATACAACAAGAAAATAATTTTTTTCTTGCTCTATTATATTGATAGTAATGTGAAATACTCTGAATTCTTTTTTCTTATTGAGCATCTTTACTCGTATAGTATCTTCACTGCTATGAATATACTCTACCCAAGATATATTTTCATCTATACTTGCTAAAGAAAAGTATGCATCATCTTCTATAAATAAATTACATACACAACTATTTTCATTCATAAAATCATCTAAATTTTTATAATGAAAAAAATCAATAAATATATCATTTGACTTAAAAATTTTATTTCCATTCGTAATAATAATAGGATTTGGTATTGAATTTATAATAGCTTGAAATATAGGTTGGCTAAGCATGTAATTCCTTTTATAACTCTCATACTACTAAAAAAAATAGTGATACATTAGCTTATACTATTATACTATTTATATATAGAATTAAACATTAATCGCTTGTGGTGCACCAAAGTAATAACCTTGAGAATAATCAACACCTAAATCTTTTAAAATAATAAAAATATTTTCATTTGCAACATATTCGGCTATGGTTTGAATATTTTGTTCTTTTGCAAAGGTAACAATAGTTTTTACAACAGAGTACGAATAACTATTTGTTTCGATATCACGAACCAAACAACCATCTATTTTCAAAATATCAGGCTGGTAGTCAAGTAAACGTTCAAAGTTTGAATACCCTGCTCCGAAGTCGTCAATAGCTATCTTAACACCTAGTTTTTTCACATCGCGAATAAATTGTTTGAGAACCTGAAAATCTTTTACATTTTCATCTTCTAAAAGTTCAATAACCACGCGAGATGCATGTTCTTTATTTTCTTCTAAAAGCTGGAATAATTTGTTTCTTGTAGACT